>NZ_DBHIDN010000014.1:0-5934 GCF_057251025.1 Shuttleworthella sp. | reverse complement strand
AGTCGGAGCGGAGCAGTCGGAGCGGAGCAGTCGGAGCGGAGCAGTCGGAGCGGAGAAGTCGGAGCGGAGAAGTCGGAGCGGAGCAGTCGGAGCGGGCGAGCCGGGACAGATTGACTTATAGGAGACTAAAACTTAAAATTGTGGCAGCGTGTGTCAAGCAAGTTGGAGGCTTACAATATGGTAGAAATGGATAATGTAATCATCATGGACCACCCGCTCATCAAGCATAAGATTTCTATGCTTCGTGATATCCATACCGGGACCAATGAGTTTCGGACTCTGGTCGGTGAGATTGCTATGTTAGAGGCCTTTGAGGCCCTGCGCGATCTGCCCATGGAGGACAGGGAGGTCGAGACGCCTCTTGAGAAGGCCATGGTTCCCTACATCTCAGGCAAGAAGATGGCAATTGTTCCCATCCTCCGCGCAGGTCTGGGGATGGTGGACGGAGTCCTGACCCTGGTTCCCACGGCCAAAGTGGGACATATCGGCCTCTACCGTGACCCTGAGACCCATGAGCCTCACGAGTACTACTGCAAGCTGCCCGCCCCGATTGAGCAGAGAACCATTTTGGTCGTTGACCCCATGCTGGCAACCGGCGGTTCCGGTGTCGAGGCGGTTGACTTCATCAAGCAGCACGGCGGCAAGAAGATCAAGTTCATGTGCATCCTGGCAGCGCCGGAGGGAATCAAGCGCCTGCATGAGGCGCACCCCGATGTGCAGATCTATGTGGGCTGCGTGGATCGGGAACTCAATGAGGACGCCTATATCTGTCCCGGTCTTGGCGATGCGGGTGACCGTATCTTCGGAACCAAGTAATGGCCAAGACAAATATCGTCCTGATCGGGATGCCGGGCTGTGGAAAGAGCACCGTCGGCGTTGTCCTGGCTAAGTTGCTGAAAAGGCGTTTCGTCGACTCGGACCTGGTCATCCAGGAGAGGACCGGAATGCTCCTAAGAGAGATCATCGCCCGGGAGGGGATCGATGGATTTAAGGCCATCGAGGACCGGATCAACGCCTCGCTCGAGGTCGAGAACGCGGTCATTGCCACCGGGGGATCCGCAGTCTATGGCAGCAGGGCCATGGCTCACCTGGGTGAGACGGGCTTGATTGTCTACCTGCGGCTGTCCTACGCGGCCCTTACAGACCGCCTGGGAAGCCTGGAAGCCAGGGGCGTCGTGCATCGGCCGGGACAGACCCTTCGGGACCTCTACGAGGAGAGAAGTCGTCTCTATGAGAAATACGCGGATCTTATAATCGATGAGGACAATCTTGACCTTGAGGCCACGGTCAGTCGCGCGGTCGGACAAATTGAAGAGGCGCTCACAAAAGAGCGCGGGCAGGAGTAGACAGGTCCATGTTTCGTAATCAGATGCAAGAAATCGCTGTCAAGGCAGCGGCTTTAAAGATTATCATTGTTGGCGCAGGCAAGGTGGGATCCACCCTGGCGGAGCAGCTCTCCAAGGAGGGCAATGATATTACGGTCATTGATTCCAACCGCAATAAGGTACAGGACCTGACCAACCGCCTGGATATCATGGGTATTGTTGGCAACGGAGCCACATTCGCCAAGCTGGAGGATGCCGGGATCAAGGAGGCGGACCTCTTCATCGCGGTGACCAGGTCGGATGAACTCAACCTCCTCTGCTGTACGATTGCCAAGCGGTCGTCCGATGTCGCCTCGATTGCCCGCGTCCGCTCGCCCGAGTACTCCGCGGAGATCGGCTTCCTGCGTGAACGCCTGGGACTTGCCATGGTGATCAATCCGGACCTGGAGCTGGCCCGGGAGGCGTCTCGGATCCTCTATCTGCCCAGCGCCCTGGAGGTCAATTCCTTCGCCCGCGGGCAGGCGGAACTGATCAAGCTGCGCATTCCCGAGGGGTCTGCCCTGGACGGCCAGTCTCTGGCTGATTTCGGCAAGAACCACTTGGGCAATGTGGTCCTGGGCGCAGTCGAGCGTCAGGGCGACGTGATGATCCCCAAGGGGGATACGGTCATGTCGGCGGGAGATACGCTGACATTCGTGGCTTCTCCCAAGAGCGCCAGGAGTTTCATGAAGAGCGTGGGAGTCGAGAATAAGCCCATCCGAAACTGCATGATTGTGGGGGGAGGAAGAGCGGCCTACTATCTGACAAGCCAGCTTCTGAATATGGGGATCGAGGTCAAGATCATCGAGAGGGACCTGGACCGGTGCAATGAGCTGACAGAACTTCTGCCCGAAGCGGTCATCATTCACGGTGACGGTACGGATGAAGACCTCCTGCTAGAGGAGCAGCTGCGGGGGACGGAGGCATTTGTCCCCCTGACCGGCATGGACGAGGAGAATATCATGCTGGCCCTCCACGCCAAGAAGGAGTCCAAGGCCAAGCTTGTCACCAAGATCAACCGGACCACCTTCGATGCGGTGGTGGAAGATCTGGATCTGGGATCTGTCTTAAGCCCCCGCTATCTGACGTCTGACGCCATCATTGCCTATGTCAGGGCAAAGAGGGCCTCCGGAACGTCGAATATTGAGACCCTCTACCATCTCTTCGACAACCGGGTGGAGGCTCTGGAATTCCGGGTGGACGAGGACAAGCGGATCACCAATATCCCCCTGCGTGATCTTCAGTTGCAGCCCAATACCCTGGTCTGCTTCATCAATCACAGGGGGCACCTGATCTTCCCCTCCGGCGACGATATGATCCATGTGGGTGATACGGTTATGATTATTACGACCAATGTCGGTTATACGGAAATCTGCGACATTCTGGCGTAAGGGGGCGGTGAGATGAACGGTTCAATGATTCGCTATGTCTTAAGCCACATCGCCCGGATTGAGGGGATTCTTCTCTTCCTGCCGGGCCTGGTCGCCATGATCTATCGGGAGCAGCAGGGAGTCGTCTATGTTGTCCTGGGAATCCTGTGCATCCTGATCGGTACTTTTCTGGGGAGGAAGAGGCCCGAGAACAATACCTTCTATCTGAAAGAGGGCTGTATCACAACGGCCTTGAGTTGGCTTCTGCTCTCAGCGGTTGGCGCGATCCCCTTTGTCATCACGGGGGAGATCCCGGCCTACACCGATGCCCTCTTCGAGACCATCTCCGGATTCACCACAACGGGGTCCTCTATCCTAAGCGATGTGGAGGCCCTGTCCCATACATCCCTCTTCTGGCGGAGCTTCACCCACTGGGTGGGCGGTATGGGGATCCTGGTATTTATGCTTGCGATCATCCCCATGGTCGGCGGTTCTCCCATCAACCTGATGCGGGCAGAGAGCCCAGGCCCGGAAGTCGACAAGACCCTGCCGAAGATGCGCCAGTCCGCGGGAATGCTTTACATCATCTATGCGGTCTTGACCCTGTCGCAGATCATTCTCCTGATCCTCTCCCGCATGCCGGTCTTTGACGCGATCTGCCTGGCCCTGGGTACGGCGGGAACCGGAGGCTTCGGGATTCTGAACTCCTCGGTCGCAAGCTATAATGTCGTGTCCCAGTGGATCATTACCATCTTCATGATCCTCTTCGGGATCAACTTCAACTTCTACTATTTCCTGGCGGACAGGAAGGCCAGGAAGGCCCTGGCCATGGAGGAGGTGCACGTCTATCTGGGGATAATTCTCCTGGCGATAGTTGTCATCACGATTAACATCCTGCCCATGACGGGGGGCTTTTTCGATGCCCTCACCAAGTCCGCCTTCCAGGTGGGATCCATCGTCACGACAACAGGATTCTCCACAGCAGACTTCGATCTCTGGCCCAAGCTCTCCCAGCTGATCCTGGTCCTGCTCATGTTCATGGGGGCCTGCGCCGGCTCGACGGGCGGCGGGATGAAGGTCTCCCGGATCTGGATCCTCTTCAAGTCCATCAAGAAGGAGATGCACCTGTATCTGCATCCTAAAAATGTGGAGAAGGTCTACATGGACAGGCACCCGGTCGAGCACGACACCATGCGGTCCGTCAACATCTACCTGGCTGTCTATATCGTGATCTTCCTGGCTTCTCTGGTCGGGATCTGCGCCATTGAAAATACGGACTTAGTCACGGCCTTCACATCGGTCGCTGCCACCTTCAACAATATCGGTCCCGGCCTGTCCCTGGTCGGCCCTACGGCCAATTTCAGCTGGATGCACCCGGTGAGCAAGTATATTCTGATGTTTGATATGCTGGCCGGGCGACTGGAAATCTGGCCTATGCTCCTTTTGTTCTATCCGAGACTATGGAAGAATGCCATCGGGCTTTACAATTCCTATCGCCGGATGGAGAACAGAAGCTGAGGGGTCAAGCTTAATTCGATTGAAATCACTAAGAAAGACGAGGAAACCAAGATGCCGGAGCGTGTCATTGTGATTGATTACGGCGGCCAGTACAACCAGCTGGTGGCCCGCCGTGTTCGGGAGAACAAGGTATATTGCGAGATCTACTCCTATAAGACTCCGATCGAGCAGATTAAGGCAATGCAGCCCAAGGGAATCATCCTGACCGGCGGTCCCAACAGCGTCTACGAGGAGGGAGCTGCCGGGGCTCCCGGAGAGCTCTTCGCGCTGGGGATTCCGGTTCTGGGTCTTTGCTATGGAGCCCAGCTTATGATGCAGGTCTTAGGGGGCAAGGTCGAGCGGGCCAATGAGAAAGAATTCGGGAAGACCCATATGAAAGTGGACCGGCCCGAGAGCCCTCTTTTCTCTGATGTCCCCGCGGAGTCCGTTGTCTGGATGAGCCACAACGACTATGTCACAAGACTGGCCCCCGGCTTCTCGGTCATCGCGCATACGGATAACTGCCCCAACGCGGCATTTGCCGAGGAGGACCGGAATCTCTATGGATTCCAGTACCACCCGGAAGTCCTCCACTCGGAGTACGGACAGCAGATGCTGGCCAATTTCGTCCTGAAGATCTGCGGGTGCTCGGGCGACTGGCGGATGGATGATTTCGCAGACCGGACGATTGAGGCCCTGCGGCATAAGATCGGGGACGGCAAGGTTCTCTGCGGGCTCTCCGGTGGCGTGGACTCCTCCGTCGCTGCGGTCCTCCTATCGAAGGCGATCGGGAAGCAGCTGACCTGTGTCTTCGTCGATCATGGGCTCCTGCGCAAGGATGAGGGAGACCAGGTGGAGGCCGTCTTCGGCCCGGACGGTCCCTATGAACTCAACTTCGTCCGGGTCAATGCAAAAGACCGCTTCTATGAGAAGCTGGCCGGGGTCGAGGAGCCGGAGAAAAAGCGCAAGATGATCGGGGAGGAGTTCATCCGTGTCTTCGAGGCGGAGGCCAAGAAGATCGGACGGGTCGACTATCTGGTCCAGGGGACCATCTATCCCGATGTCGTGGAGTCCGGTCTGGGCGGCGAGTCCGCAACGATCAAGTCCCACCACAATGTGGGGGGGCTGCCGGAATATGTTGATTTCAAGGAGATCGTGGAGCCTCTCCGCGACCTCTTCAAGGATGAAGTCCGCAAGGTTGGTCTGCACCTGGGCATCCCCAGGGAATTAGTCATGCGCCAGCCCTTCCCCGGTCCCGGCCTTGGCATTCGGATCATCGGGGCCATCACAGAGGAGAAGGTCCGGATTGTCCAGGAGGCAGACGCTATCTTCCGGGAGGAGATGGAGAGGGCCGGCCTCGACAAGACCGCGGGACAGTACTTCGCCGCCCTGACCAACATGCGGTCCGTCGGTGTTATGGGTGATGAGCGGACTTACGATTATGCCGTCGCCCTTCGGGCTGTCAATACGGTAGACTTCATGACGGCAGACGCGGTGGAAATCCCCTATGAAGTCTTGAAGAGGGTGACAAGCCGGATCATCAATGAGGTCAGCCATGTCAACCGGGTCTTCTATGACATCACGTCCAAGCCGCCCGGGACGATTGAGTTTGAATAACAGAAGCAAATATGTTACTGTCACAAAACCGTTGAAAACAGTGGGATTTAGCGATTGAACGGTGCAAAAAAACTCTTGGGTGATAC
>NZ_DBHIDN010000013.1:0-47326 GCF_057251025.1 Shuttleworthella sp. | reverse complement strand
CATGTCAAATGGTTGCGTCAATAAATAAGAAAAGGTACTTGACAAAATGCTCTCTGATGGGTATATCCCGGAGTATACCCGCACTGATCTTACGGATAAACTGCACGATGTATTTGGCTTCAGAACGGATTATGAGATTGTGTCTCAGAGAAATATGAAAAAGATTTTAACGGCAACAAGAAAGTAGAAGTATAGCTAGAATTTGGAAACAGAACAGAAGCCCACAAATGGCGTAACTACGCGACTTGTGGGCTTCTCACTCTTAATTAACTGTCAAAGATGGGAGTATAAGGGGAAATCCCTGCTTTGCCTATCATATCGGTCTATGAAATACGCTGATCCTATGATACGATTTCTGAGGTTGAACAAGTCTGGGACAAGCAGACGGCTTCGTCCGGATGCAAAGGAGGAAGTCCGCCCCGGGTGGGGCCGGGCACAGAAACAGACAAGAACCGAAATCGATTGAAGAAGAACGGAGGCCTCATGCGTGAATTTGTACTGACCTGCAGCTCGACGGTAGACTTGCCCAAGTCCTATTTGGATGACCGCAAGATCCCCTATGTCTGTTTCCACTACAATCTGGGGGGAGAAGAGCATATGGATGACCTCTGGGAGGCCATGGATGTCAGCGCCTTTTACGCCCGCATGTTGGCGGGGGAGGAGGTCAGGACCTCACAGGTTAATATTGAGGAGTACATGGATTTCTTTCGCCCCTTCCTGGAGGAGGGGAAGGATATTCTCCATATAGAGCTCTCTTCCGGCCTCTCCGGATCCTTTAACGCGGCGCGGCTTGCGGTCTGTGAACTCAAGAAGTCCTACCCCGACCGGGAGATCCGACTCGTGGACTCCCGGGGGGCTTCATCCGGCCTTGGCTTCCTTGTGTCCTATCTGGCGGATCAGAGGGATGCCGGGACCTGCTACGAGGACCTGGCTCGGCTGGCGGAAGAGAAGAAGCTCCTGGTTCATCACTGGTTCTTCTCGACAGACCTGACCTTCTATGTCAGAGGAGGACGGATCTCCAAGACCGCAGGCTTCCTGGGCGGGATGCTGGGCATCTGTCCCCTGCTGAACATGGATGCGGCCGGTCACTTGATTCCCAGGGATAAGATCCGGGGCAAGCGTAAGGTGATTCGTGAGATCGTCGACCGGATGCGAGAGCATGCTGTGGGCGGGACAGATTACAGGGGCAAGGTCTTTATCTCCCAGTCGGATTGTCCGGACGATGCGAGAGAAGTCGCGTCCCTGGTCAAAGAGACTTTCCCCAAGATGGACGGGGAAGTCATGATCAACCCGATCGGGCCCACCATCGGAGCACACACCGGCCCCGGGACGCTGGCTCTCTTCTTCTTCGGAGATGAGAGAGTCTGAAAAAGTCTGAAAAAATCTCACAAGGCAGGTCAGTTCATCAGGAGCTGATCTGCCTTAAATAATCTGCCGGCGACAATAAAAACCGTGTAGCTGATGGCAAAGCCGGCCGTGACATCCGTCAGGAAATGCGCCCCGACGATAATCCGGCTTAAGGCCACGAGAAGGGCCCAGATCAAGCCGCCCAGGAAGAAGGAAAAGCGGCGGGACCGAAGCCCGGGGCTTGCGGAAGCGATGTAATAGAGGCTCAGAGCCGTCGCGGCTGCGGTTGTGTGCCCGGAGGGGAAGGACTTGAGCTCTTCTTTTGGGATTCCCGATGCAATCAGGGTCGCCTTGTCGGCAAGACCCGGTTGATACCAGGGGCGGAAGGAGACCATACTCCCCAGATTGGAGACTAAGAGCCGCATGCGGGGGCGGGCCCAGGGGATTTTGACGATGTGGGTAATGATCGTCGGTCCCAGGGCGATGAGAATCAGGATCTTGAGCAGACGGGCAACAACCGTGTCCGGGGCGTCTCTCAGGGCCCACTCGGTGAAGAAGCAGGCAAGGATGGAGAAGCCGAAGCCGATGCCGATGGCAAGGCCGCGGGGCATGGCGCTTATATAGCGGCCCGTGTCATAGCCTCCGTAGAAGGCACAGCCGACCAGGACCAGGCCTCCGAATACCACGCGTCCGTAGTATGGGATCAGGGGACCGCCGGGACTGGCCCGGCGAATGAGCAGATAGCCGCAGATGACGCCGAGCAGGTAGTTGGGCATAGACCCATAGCCTGCGGCCATGAGCCCCGCGAAACTCTCCTGGTGAAGCAGAAGGTCGGAGATGGACAGGTCGAAGAAGGAGCCCAAGAGCATTGAAAGCGCAATGCAGGCGAAGATGGACAGAATCAAGCGATTCGAGAGGGAGCGATATTTCATGAAATCCTCCTTGAGGCTTTTATTCTAGGACATGGGTCAGGCGGGGACCTTCCCCTGCTGGCATTATAGACAATTTGCGGGTGAAAGAGAACGATTAGGACAAGCAACGTTTTCGAGTCAAGAAGGAGTTTTCGATGGAGAAGATCGAAGGAGAGGAGGGGGGTTCAGGCTGCAGGCTCTGCCCCAGGAATTGCGGGGCCTTGCGCGGGGAAGGGGAACTTGGCTTCTGCGGCCAGTCCGACCGGCTTGTCATTGCAAGGGCGGCCCTCCACTACTGGGAGGAGCCCTGTATTTCGGGAAGCAGCGGGAGCGGAACAGTCTTCTTCAGCGGATGCAGCCTCCGCTGCGTCTTCTGCCAGAACGCCTCTATCGCCGGGGGACGGGTGGGTAAAGCAATCAGCAGGGATCGCCTGGCGGAGATCTTTCTGGAACTGCAGGAGAAGGGGGCCAATAATATCAACCTCGTCACGGCCGGCCACTTCGTCCCCCAGCTGGTCCGGCCCCTCAGAGAGGCCAAGAGGCAGGGGCTGATCATCCCGATTGTCTATAACAGCTCTTGCTATGAGAAGGTGAGCGCCTTAAGACAATTAGAGGGACTGGTGGACGTCTACCTGCCGGATTTCAAATACGTCTCAAGCCGCCTTTCTGCCAGATATTCCAGGGCCCGGGACTATTTCTCCGTGGCCTCCCGCGCCCTTGCGGAGATGGTCCGGCAGACAGGAGAACCCCGTTTCTATCGGAAGGAGAGCCCATCGGCCGGAAATGTGTCCTCTCAGGATGACCGAAAAAGGGATCTGACTGCGGCTGAGTACAACCGGCATTGCGACGAGCCGGGGGAACTGCTTATGCGAAGGGGAACCCTGGTCCGCCACCTGCTCCTGCCCGGAGCGACCGAGGACTCCATGCGGGTTCTTGACTATCTCTATCACACCTATGGGGACAGGATCTTCCTATCCATTATGAATCAATATACACCGATGCCGGGAGCGGCCTCTTTCCCGGAACTGGGACGCAGGCTGACCGATCAAGAGTATGAGAAGCTGGTTGACTATGCCCTCTTCCTTGGGATCGAGAATGCCTTTACGCAGGAGGGGGACGTGGCGGAAGCGTCCTTTATTCCGAACTTTGACGCGGGAGAAGGGATATAGGCCAAGGCGCAAGGAGCATTCGCCGATTCCATCGGCAGGGGAATATGCCCGAATCCCGGAGGTGTGATAGAATAGACGAGGTTTTCTGCGTATCAGCGGATGGCTGTGTGAGAGGACCCGCGCAGTCAGGCGCGCGGGAGTGATCGCCCTTCGTGGCGCAATGAAGAGAGGTATTCCGAAATGAAAGTGAAACGGTTGGCCTTTGTGGCTTTGATGGCAGCAGTCTGCTGTGTCCTGGGACCCCTGTCGATTCCAATAGGGAGCGTCCCGGTCTCCCTGGGTGTGCTGGCGGTCTATCTGGCGGCCTATGTTCTGGGCGGCAAGTGGGGAACTCTGTCTGTCCTGGTCTATCTCCTCCTGGGTCTTCTTGGCCTTCCGGTATTTTCGGGCTTCGCAGGAGGCCCCGGGAAGTTCTTCGGGCCCACCGGTGGATTTTTGGTCGGATTTCTCCTGCTGGCGGGAATCTGCGGCTTCTTCGTGGACCTCTCGGATCAGCGGAAGGGACCGGTCAAATATGGCCTGCAGCTGACCGGCATGATTCTGGGCCTGGCCGGCTGCTACGCTCTGGGGACGATTTATTTTATGCAGGTCATGAAGACGGGACTGGTGGCAGCTCTGTCAGCCTGCGTCCTCCCTTTCCTGGTCTTCGATGCCCTAAAGATAGTCTCGTCTATGATTTTGGGCAATGCCCTGCGAAGAGCCCTGACCTCATCCGGCCTCCTGGAGAGGGAGGGCTATGGATCCTAATGAGCAGAAACTGATCGCCTACTATAATAAATTCCCTGAGGATAAGCGGCTTGACTCCAGGCATGGGCAGGTAGAATACCGGTTGACCCGGCATTTCATCGACCGGGCCATGACCGATGCGGGGGCGGGAGAAGGCCCCCTTCGGATTCTCGATGTCGGGGCCGGGACAGGCCGCTACGCAGGGCCCCTGTCGGCAGAGGGGCATGAGGTCATTGCCGTGGACTTAGTCCGCTATCACCTGGGCATCATGCGAAAGAAATGGCCGGGGCTTGATGTGCGGCAGGGAGATGCCAGAGACCTGTCCGGGGCGGGGCTGGGGAAAGCCAGCAGAGGGTCCTTCGACCTGATACTCCTGCTGGGCCCTATGTATCACCTGACGCGCGATGGGGACAAGGCCCGGGCCCTGGCGGAGGCGGCCCGGCTCCTGGCTCCCCGGGGGCGGCTTCTTGTGGCCTATCTGATGAATGAGTACTCGGTTCTGACCTATGGATTCAAGCAGAGGCACATCCTGGAGATGCTGCCTGACAAGGCAGGACAAGAGGCCCCGGAGAGGACGGAAGAAGGGCGGCAGGAAGAAGCCCGGGACCAAGTGGGAAGCTTCGGCAGAGACCACAGGTCCTCAGGGAGCCTGGATGCATCCTTTGCGGTCTGTCCCTCGCCGACGGACCTCTATGATTATGTGCGGCCGGAGGACATTGCCGGATTTGACCGGGAGGCCAACCGGATCAGCAGAGAGAACTGGCTCAAGGAAGAGGAAGGTCTGCGGAAGAGACAGGGGCCGCCTCAGCTGGTTCGCGACCGGATCTTCTCCCCGGATGGGCCTGCCGGCTATATGCGCCGAGAGCTTAAGGCCCTCTCCGAGGAGGAATTTGACTGTTTTGTGGCCTATCAGCTGTCGGTCTGCCAGAGACAGGACCTCCTCGGAGCCGGGGGACATCTGGTAGAAGTCTTGCGGCTATCCGAAAAATCAGTAGAATAGTAGATATGTGGTTCCGGGAGGACCGGGAGCAGAAAGCTCCCGGGGCGGGAGAGACCGGCCTCCGGCCGCAGATGAACGGGGCAGCAATAAGGAGAAGATTATGTCAAGCAAGTACGAAGTCGGTGATATTGTCAACTGTGAGGTTCTCGGAGTGAGCGATCAGCAGGTGTCGGTTGACTTAAATGCCGGCAAGATCGGAATCATCGCTTTCTCGGACCTGAGCGAGGAAGAGGGATATGACCCCAGGAAGCATCTTAGAAACGGCAAGCGTCTGACGGCCAAGATCATGTCCCTGGATGACGGCAAGGGCAACATCGTCCTCTCGGTCAATGCGGCCAGGCACACAAGTGCGTGGGAGGAACTTGCGGCGGCCAAGGAGGCCAATGAGACACTGACCGTCCGCGTCCGCGAACAGGTCAAGGCCGGAGTTGTCGCCTATGTGAAGGGCCTCAGGGCTTTTATTCCCGCCAGTCAGCTGGCGAGAAGCTATGTGGAGAATCTGGGAGACTTTGTCGGAAGAGAGATACAAGTCAAGATCGACAGCATCGAGCCGGCCAAGCATCGCCTGGTGCTCTCGGCCAGAGCCGTCGAGGACGAGAAGAGGAAACGGGAGCATCAGGCCAGGCTGGATGCCCTTAAGGTCGGATCGATTGTCGAGGGAACGGTAGCCCGGATCAAGGATTTCGGAGCCTTCGTCAATATCGCCGAGGGGCTGGACGGATTGGTTCATATTTCCCAGATTTCTCTCAAGAAGATTGAGAAAGTTGAGGATGCCCTCAAAGAGGGTCAGAAGGTCCGGGTCAAGATCACCGGGATCAAGGACGGCAAGGTTAGCCTGTCGATGAAGGCGGTTGAACTTCTCGAGCGGCCGTCCAAGGAGGCGGCGGCCAGAAAGGCTCAGGATGAGCAGGTGGCCAAGTATGCGGATCGTGAGTCCACCGGGACTTCTCTGGCGGACTTGCTGGGCAAGATCAAACTGGACTGAGTCCGATGAAATATGCAGGGGATTGTGAAAGATTGACATTTCACAGTCCCCTTTTGTATCGCGGGGGAGCCTGCGACCCATGCAAGGAGGTGCGCAATGATGTCTCACAGCCCAAGAGTCAGTATCATCGTCCCTGTCTATAATGCCGCCGGAGCCTTAAGGCGCTGCCTCGATTCCATATTAAAGCAGGAGTATACGGACTTCGAGCTCCTGCTTATGGATGATGGGTCTACGGATGACAGTCCGGCCATCCTGGATGAATATGCCGGGGCAGACGCCCGGATCCGCCTGGTCCATAAGGCCAACTCCGGTGTGTCTGACACCAGAAATCGCGCTCTTGACCTGGCCCGGGGAGACTATATCCAGTTTCTGGATGCGGATGACTGGATCACACCGGAGGCGACCAAGCTCATGGTGCGGGCCATGGAGCAGAAGGAAGCGGACCTGGTGGTGACGGATTTCTACCGGGTTGTGGGTGAGCATGTCTCTCCCAAGGGGGATATTGAAGAAGACGAAGTGATGGACCTGCAGACCTTCGCCGGACACATGATGGAGAACCCGGCGGATTTCTATTACGGAGTCATCTGGAACAAGCTGTATTCCCGCCGGATCTTAGAGGACTACCGGATCCGCATGGACCCCCGGGTCAACTGGTGTGAGGACTTTCTCTTCAACATGGAGTATCTTCTGCACTGCAAGCGTATCTATGCGCTCCAGGTACCCACCTACTATTACGTGAAGACGGAGGGGTCTCTGGTCTCTCAGGGAATGTCTATTTCCAAGATTGTCGATATGAAGATGAGCGTCTTTCGCTATTACAATGACTTCTTCGCCAAAATCTATGACTCGGAGGACTATGATGCCCGCCGCATCCAGATCTATGGATTCCTCGGGGCCTTCGCAAGGGATGCCGGGGCAGTCTCCTTCCTCCCGGGGACCAAGAGGCTGGGAAAGGAGAGAAGAAGCGCGGACATGAACCCGACGGCATCCGACACGCTCCTGACCGGCGCCTACTATCAGCGCCTGGTTCTGGATAAGTATTTGGAGCCGATCGGGCAGCACTACGACCTGACCAACGCTGATTTACGGATGTTTCTGACCATCAAGGCGGTCAATCGAAATACCAGCCGACGGCAGTTGGCGGCCTATGCCGGCCTGGGCTCGCTCCAGGCGGCGGCAGCCCTGCAGAAGCTCCTCCAGGAGGGATATGTAGATACGGAGGGCCGCCTCCTGGAGAAGATCTCCGAGGGGATGAAGCAGGTCGCGGACCTGGGAAGGCAGCTGATCGGGTCCTGGGACCAGGCCCTGTCCGATGAAGAGAAGCAGGGAGGCCTGAACTTAAATATTACAGAGAAGGCGTCCAATCTGACCCAGGAACTGGCCGCTGCGCTGGGGGACTACCGGAAGGCCATTATGGCCGGATTTACGGAAGAGGAACAGGCCCGGTATCTTGCCCTTGAAGAGCGGGTCACAAGGAATGCCCGGTCTGCACTGGAAGACTGAGCAGGGCCGGATTCTCATTTACAAGCAGGTCTCCTGGGAAGTCCTCTTCACAGAGGAGTTGAAGGGCACGGTCGACCCGGCCGATCCGTCCGGGACCGTGTGAATCACTTGAGAGCAAGAGGGGGATTCTCTTTTTCTTACAGAGCCGGATCAGAATCCGATAGTTGTCTTCCGTGTCAAGTCCCCGAACCCGGTGGTAGCCGTCGGGGCCAAGAGAGGCCTCGTTGACCTCCAGGGCAACCCCGTAGCCGGCCGCCGCGTCCGTGAGTCTGTGGACACAGTAGGGGAACTGGCTGTTATCCGGATGGCCGATGATGCGGACCTGGGGATGGGCCATGGCCCTGATGTAGTCGTCGGTGTTTGCCTTGCGGAAGGCCTCTATGTCACCGATGCCCTCATAGATCCGGGATCTGGGAGGGCAGTGCATGGAGGCGATGACATAGTCCAGGTGCGAGAGGATGGATGAGGGAAGGTCCAGTTCGCCGCCGTCCAAGATGTTGGTCTCAACGCCATAGAGCAGGCGGACGCCGAAGCGTCTTGCGGGGGCGAGACAGAGATTGCGGAAATAGGAGGGGCCGGCAGCCCCCGGCGTGGCCGGTCCGTGGTCGCTGATGCCCAAGACAGAGAGCCCCAGCTCAGAAGCGGTCTTGGCCATCCGGTCGATGGTCGCCCGGCTACCGTGCCCGCTTGCGATGGTGTGCGTGTGCAGATCTGCTCTGATCATGACGAAATTCTCCGTTTCTCCGACCGCCGGGCAGAGCATAGGCCCTGCGGCAAGGGGGTCAAGTGATAGACATACAGACATACGATTGAAATATACAGATATGTCTATCATAATGTAGAGAAACCACATCTTCACTCATTAAAATCAACAAAAATACTCATAAAAATTTGTAAAAACCACATAAAAATAAAATAATAATATGTTGATTCTTGAATATTGTTCCGGAATGGCCTTATAATCATCTTGAATGAATATGCGTGCCTGCTTTTTGTGGTGAATTGTTGGTTGCAGTTTCTTTCAAGATGAAAAGGATTATCTATGGCAAAATTTTATGTCGATGAGGTCCCGAAGTCGGACCGGATCGGAAGACTTGTCGCCCATCTCTACGCCAAGATGCCTGAGATTGAGTCCGCCAGAGCGAAGCTCATCACAGAGTCTTATCAGGCCACAGAGGGTCAGCCGATTGTTCTGCGCCGCGCCAAGGCACTTCATCATATCCTAAAGCACCTCCCCATTGTCATCCGCGATGAGGAACTGATCGTCGGAAGTACGACCATCGCTCCGCGCGGTTGTCAGACGTATCCGGAGTTCTCGTTCGAGTGGCTGGAGGCGGAATTCGACACCGTGGCGCACAGGGAAGCGGATCCCTTTTATATTGCCCCCAAGACAGCGGAGGAGATTCGCCAGGCAGATCGCTACTGGAAGGGGAAGACTTCCAGCGAGTTGGCCGCCTCCTACATGTCGGATGAGGCCAAGAAGGCGATTGAGCACAATATCTTTACGACCGGAAATTACTTCTACAATGGCGTCGGCCACCTGACCGTTCAGTATGAGAAGGTTTTAAATCAGGGACTAGGGGGAATTATCCGTCAGGCGGCAGAAGAGCTGGCCGGGCTTGCCCAGGGTGATGCGGACTACGCGAGGAAGTCGATCTTCCTTGAGGCGGTGATCATCGACTGCAAGGCAGTGATTGACTACGCGCACCGCTATGCCGATCTGGCGCAGAGGAGCGCGGACAAGGAGACCGATCCCAAGCGCCGGGCGGAGCTTGCCGCCATTGCAGACCGCTGCCGGCAGGTTCCCGAGAAGCCGGCGGCATCCTATGCCCAGGCCCTGCAGAGCTTCTGGTTCATCCAGCAGGTCCTGCAGATTGAGTCCAGCGGACACTCGATCTCGCCCGGCCGTTTCGACCAGTATATGGATCCCTTCTTCCAGAGGGATCTGGCGGCGGGAAAGATCACAAGAGAAGAGGCGCAGGAGCTCTTAGACTGTGTCTTCGTCAAGTTAAACGACCTCAATAAGTGTCGGGATGAGGCCAGCGCCAAGGGCTTTGCGGGCTATTCTCTCTTCCAGAATCTGATTGTGGGAGGCCAGGATGCGGAGGGAAGAGACGCGACCAGAGACCTCTCCTTCATGTGCATCACGGCGGCCAAGCATGTGTTCCTTCCCATGCCATCCCTCTCGATCCGGGTGTGGAACGGGTCACCCCATGAACTTCTGCGCAGGGCCGCGGATCTGACCAGAACCGGAATCGGACTTCCCGCTTACTACAATGACGAGGTGATCATTCCCGCTCTGATGAACCGGGGGATTCCGCTTGAAGAGGCGAGAAACTACTCGATCATCGGTTGCGTAGAGCCCCAGGTGCCGGGCAGGACGGACGGCTGGCATGACGCCGCCTTCTTCAATATGTGCAGGCCCCTGGAACTGGTCTTCTCCGATGGACAGGACCGGGGAGAACAGATCAGCATCCACACCGGCAAGGTCGAGCAGATGCAGACCTATGAGGAGTTTTTCGCTGCCTATCAGGCACAGATGGACTACAACATTTCCCTCCTGGTCAACTCCGACAATGCAATTGACGTGGCTCACAGCCTTCTGACGCCCAATTCCTTCGAATCCTGCCTGGTAGATGACTGCATCAAGCGGGGCAGGTGCGTGGAAGAGGGAGGCGCCCACTACAATTTCACCGGCCCCCAGGGATTCGGGATCGCCAATGTCGGCAATGCCCTGTATGCCATCAAGAAGCTGGTCTTCGAGGAGAAGCGCTATAGCCTGGCAGACTTTAAGAATGCAATGAAGATGAACTTCGGCCAGGGACTGGATGCAGAGAGTATCTTTGAACTGGCTATGGAGACGGTCTCCCGGTTAAAGTCCCAGGGCAGAGAGATCAGCAGCGACGAGCTGACCAAGATAATCGCGACGATTAGCTCCTTGGAACTGCCCGCCGATGTCAAGAAACTCTATGAAGATCTCTGGCAGGCTATCCTGAGTCAGCCCAAGTTCGGCAATGACGAGGATGAGGTCGATGAATTCGCCCGTATTGCCGCTTATACCTATACCAAGCCGGTCGAGACTTACCGCAACCCGCGCGGAGGCCAGTACCAGGCCGGCCTCTACCCGGTATCGGCCAATGTGCCTCTGGGGGCGCAGACCGGAGCGACGCCGGACGGAAGACTGGCCCACGCGCCGGTGGCAGATGGCGTCTCTCCCTATGTGGGAACGGATGTCAGCGGTCCCACAGCGGCAGCCAATTCCGTCGCCAAGCTGGACCACGGAATCGCATCCAACGGGACCCTCTATAACATGAAATTCCATCCCTCCGCCCTGAGCGGAAATATGGGACTTGACAACTTCATCGCCCTGGTGCGCGGCTTCTTCGACCAGAAGGGCATGCACATGCAGTTCAATGTCGTTGACAAGAATACCCTGCTCGATGCACAGGCCCATCCCGAGAAATATCAGCATCTGGTAGTCAGAGTAGCGGGCTACAGTGCGCTCTTTACGACTCTCTCCCGGTCGCTGCAGGACGATATCATCTCGAGAACAGAACAGGCAAGTCCCCTATGAGCAAGGACTACTTAAAGACCAAGGGGAGGATCTTCGATATCCAGCGCTACTCCATCCACGACGGACAGGGGATACGAACGATCGTCTTCCTGAAGGGCTGTTTTCTTCGCTGCAGATGGTGCTGCAATCCGGAGTCACAGAGCCGGGAGATCGAGACCATGATCGTGGCCGGCAAGGAGAAGGTGATCGGAAGGGATGTCACCGTTGAAGAGACCATGGAGACGGTGGCCAAGGACCGAATCTACTATCGGACTTCCGGCGGGGGCGGTCTGACTCTGTCGGGCGGAGAGAGCCTCTGCCAGCCGGAATTTACAAGAGATATGTTCCGCGCCGCCAAGGAGATGGGAATCGGCACTGCCTTAGAGAGTACGGCCTATGCCGACTATGACAAGATTGAGGCGATCCTTCCCTATCTGGACCAGTATCTGATGGATATCAAGCACATGGACCCGGCCAAGCACAAGGCCTACACCGGGGTATCTAATGAGAAGATCCTGGAAAATGCCAGGAGGATCGCCTCCTCCGGAATGACCAGACTTTCCGTTCGCGTCCCAACCGTGCCCGGCTTCAATGACAGGCCGGAGGAGATCCTCGCGATTGCCTCGTTTGCCGATCAGCTACCCGGGGTGAAGACCATCCACCTCCTCCCCTATCACAGACTGGGCCAGGACAAGTATGACGGCCTGGGCCGGGAGTATCGGATGAAGGATACTCCGCTTCCGGACGGAGAGAAGATGCAGACTCTGGCCAGGCTGGTGCGGGAGAACACCCGCCTGGAATGCCGGATTGGCGGATAGAGGAGTGACCTATGAGCGAAATTGACAATAAGCAGAGAATCATCCAGGAGCTTGTTCCCGGAAAACAGATCTCCCTGGCCCACATTCTGGCTAATCCGGACCCCATCCTCTTTGAAAAGCTGGGGATTGCGGTTCCGGAGGAGAAGAGCGGGTCTGCCATAGGCGTGATGACGATTTCTCCGGCGGAGACGGCAGTGATTATTGCAGACCTGGCAGTCAAGTCCTCAGGCGTTCTTCTGGGGCTGGTGGATCTGGAGCAGGGTTCCCTCATTGTGACAGGGACCGTATCCCAGGTAGAGTCCTCCATTGCGGCAGTGATGGATTACTGCAGCCGGATGCTGGGTTTCTCGGTCTGCCCCGTGACCAAGACCTGATTCGACCGAGCATACTGCACAAAAACAAAAGAGAAAAACAAACAAAAACTACAAAAAACGGGAGATATGTTGACTTTAACCGGATAAATTTATAACATATAGGATGAAAACCACAAAAAGCCACACATTAACCCACACCGTTCAAAAAGGAGGATATTTTCAGATGGTCAATGAGTACGAACTGAAGAAACAGATCTGCGAGATCGGAAAGCGGATCTACAACAGAAACATGGTGGCTGCAAATGACGGAAACATCTCAGTCAAGCTGAATGACCATGAATTTCTGTGCACGCCAACCGGTGTATCCAAGGGCTTTATGACTCCCGACTACATCTGCAAGGTGGATGAGAAGGGCAATGTGATCCAGGCCAATCCGGGATTCAAGCCCTCTTCGGAGATCAAGATGCACATGCGGGTCTATGCCAAGAGACCGGACGTGGGCTCTGTCGTTCATGCCCACCCCGTCTATGCGACCAGCTTCGCGATTGCAGGCATTCCTCTGACCCAGCCCATTATGCCCGAGGCGGTCATTGCTTTAGGCTGCGTGCCGATCGCTGAATACGGAACTCCGTCGACCATGGAGATCCCGGATAATATCGAGAAGTATTTGCCTTATTATGACGCGGTTCTGCTGGAGAGCCACGGGGCCCTGACCTGGTCCACAGACCTCCTGTCCGCGTATCTGAAGATGGAGTCAGTGGAGTTCTACGCTCAGCTCCTCTATCAGTCTAAAATGCTCGGCGGCCCTAAGGAGTTTGACCAGAAGACGGTGGAGCGCCTCTATGAGATTCGCAGACAGATGGGGCTTCCCGGAAAACATCCGGCCAATCTCTGCCAGAACAAGAACGGACACAATTGCCATAACTGCGGTATGCACCAGGAGATCCCGGGTATGCCCGCGGGAGGAGCTACAACCGGCAGTGTGACGTCAACCCCCAAGGATCCGGCGCCCGAGGTAATCGCGGAGATCACGAAGAAGGTGCTGGAGCAGCTTGGGAAATAAGGAGCAGATGACATGGCAGATGAACAACTTGTTCAAAACGTCGTGCGAGAGGTGATCGCGAGAATGCAGATCTCTGAGCCCGCCTCAGGCATGCACGGCGTATTCTCGAGCATGGAGGAGGCCATCGCCGCAGCCAGGGAGGCGGAGGAGACGGTCAGACGACTCTCCATGGATCAGCGTGAGAAGATCATTGCCGCAATCCGGCAGAAGACCCGGGAAAAGGCGGAAGTTCTGGCCCGCATGGCAGTGGACGAGACCGGAATGGGCAATGTGGGAGACAAGATCTTAAAACACCTTCTCGTCGCCGATAAGGTACCCGGGACAGAGGATATCGCAACGAGGGCCTTCTCGGGAGACCGGGGCCTGACCCTGATTGAGATGGGACCCTTCGGGGTGATCGGGGCTATTACCCCCTGTACCAATCCCAGTGAGACCGTCCTCTGCAACACAATCGGAATGCTGGCCGGCGGAAATACGGTGGTGTTCAACCCGCACCCGCAGGCCATCAAGACAACACTCTTCACCATCGATATGGTCAATGAGGCCAGTCTTGCGGCCGGAGGCCCGGACAACATCGCCTGCACGGTCGATGCGCCGACCCTTGCGACCGGAGAATTTATGATGAAGTCGCCCGATATCAAGCTCCTCGTGGCAACCGGGGGACCGGGCGTCGTCACAGCGGTTCTGTCCTCAGGGAAAAGGGCCATCGGAGCCGGAGCAGGCAATCCGCCCGCCCTGGTCGATGAGACAGCGGAAATCCGCAAGGCAGCCGAGGACATCGTAAACGGCTGTACCTTCGACAATAACCTTCCCTGCATTGCGGAGAAGGAGATCGTTGCCGTGGATTCCATTGCGGATGAGCTCCTCCACTACATGGTCACGGAGCAGGGCTGCTATCTGGCCTCCGAAGAGGAGCTGGACCGGTTGGCCAAGACCGTGATGGACGAGAAGGGAAGGTTAAACCGCAAGGCGGTTGGACGCAGCGCAAGAAAGCTCCTCTCTATGATCGGCGTCGAGGCGGATTCCAACATCCGCTGCATCAGCTTCTTCGGACCCAAGGAGCATCCCCTGATCACTACGGAGCTCATGATGCCGATCCTGGGAATCGTCAGAGTAAAGGACTTTGCCGAGGGTGTTGAGACTGCGGCCTGGCTGGAGCACGGCAACAAGCACTCTGCCCACATCCACTCCAAGAATGTGGACCGGATCACCGAGTACGCCAGACGGTTGGATACGACCATTACGGTAAAGAACGGTCCCTCCTATGCGGCGCTTGGCTTCGGGGGAGAGAGCTACTGCACCTTCACGATTGCAAGCCGCACCGGTGAGGGATTGACCAGCGCCAGAAGCTTCGTCAAGTCCCGCCACTGCGTGATGACAGACAGCCTCTGCATTCGCTGATACAGACGGAGGCTTGGAAAGGGGAATCATGGATCAAAACAATATAGAGACCATTGTGAGGCAGGTCTTGGAGAGCCTGCAGGACGGATCCGCCATGGCGGGTCCCAAGTCCAGGGGAGGAGAGATCCCCAAGACAGCTCATGTGGCTGTCCTGACGGCCCTGGAACATTTCGACATCAAGGAGTACCCGATTCCTCCTCTGGGAGACGGAGATATCCTGGTGAAGGTGGAGGGATGCGGCGTCTGCGGAACAGATGCCCACGAGTTCAAGAGAGATCCCTTCGGACTCATTCCCGTTGCCCTGGGCCACGAGGGAACCGGAGAGATCGTCGCCATGGGCAAGAAGGTGAAGAAGGACAGCGCGGGCAAAGATCTCCATATCGGAGACAAGGTCGTGACCTGCATGATCTTCAAGGATAATCCCGATATCACCATGTACGATCTGAACAAGCAGAATGTCGGAGGCGCCGATGTCTACGGACTTCTGCCGGATGATCAGATCCACCTGAACGGCTGGTTTTCCGACTACATCTTCATCCGGGAGGGCTCAACCATCTTCAACGTCAGCGACCTGGATCTGGACTCCAGAATGCTGATTGAGCCCGCGGCAGTTCTTGTACATGCTGTGGAGAGGGCGAAGTCGACCGGAATCCTCCGCTTCAACTCGAGAGTGGTGGTTCAGGGCTGCGGCCCGATCGGCCTGCTCTGCATCGCCGTCCTTCGGACCATGGGGATTGAGAATATCGTGGCGGTGGACGGCAATCCGGGGCGGTTGGAATTTGCCCGGAGAATGGGAGCCGAAAGGAGCGTTAATTTCGCGGACTATCAGGGAATCGAGGCGCTGACGGAAGGCCTGAAGGCTCAGTTCGACGGGCATCCGGCGGACTTCGGATTCCAGTGCACCGGCAATCCCAAAGCCCATGCCAACATCTACAAGTTCATCCGCAACGGCGGAGGACTCTGCGAGCTGGGCTTCTTTATCAACGGAGGAGACGCCACAATCAACCCCCACCTGGATATATGCTCCAAGGAACTGACCATTGTGGGATCCTGGGTCTATACCCTGCGTGACTACGGGACGACCTTTGACTTCTTAAAGAGGGCCAAGGCCATCGGCCTTCCGATCGGGGAATTGATTACGGATAAGTACCCCCTGGCCCGGATCAACGAGGCCCTGAAGAAGAACCTGGAGATGACAGGACTCAAGATCTGTGTAGTGAACAGCTAAGGGGATCAGACAGAGGATCAAGCGATGACAGAAGCAGTCGGAATGTTAGAAGTGTTTGGGCTTACGACGGCATTTATGGCGGCGGACGCCGGGTGCAAGGCCGCAAATGTTCGGTTGGAGCCCTTTGACAAAAACAAGCCGAAGAATCCCGATGCTCTGCCGGTCCCTCTCCTGGTGATGATCAAGTTCCGCGGCGACGTCGCGGATGTGACAGAGGCAATGGAGGCGGCAATGGCCAAGGCAGAGGAGATGACCGGCTATGTGCAGCATCACATCATTCCCCGGCCGACGGAAGATGCCCAGAAGATGTTGAAGCTCTGTGCTTTTGACAAGAGTTAGTGAGTAGAGAATATTCCATGAGAAAGGAGAATATGATGGAGAAGAAAGCACTTGGAATGATTGAGACCAGAGGTCTGACCGCAGCGATTGAGGCGTCAGATGCTATGACCAAGGCGGCAGAGGTGAAGCTGATCGGAACAGAGAAGATCGGATCAGGCCTTGTGACCGTGATGGTCAGAGGCGATGTTGGAGCCGTTAAGGCAGCGGTTGAGGCCGGCGCTGTGGCAGCAGGCCGTTTGGGAGAACTGGTTGCCCAGCACGTGATCCCGAGCCCTCACGAGGATGTTGAGAAGATCCTGCCTGCAATCAAGTAAGACGAGGAAATGACAGGCTTCTGCAGATGTTCCCCGGGGGAATCTGTGGAGGCAGGACAGGGAGCGGGAAGATGACGTCATATGGATTTTTAGAGATCACGGGTGTCGTCGCGGCAGTGGATGCCCTCGACATTATGTGCAAGACGGCCAATGTGAGTCTGGCTTCCTGGGAGAGAAAGCTGGGAGGCAGGCTGGTCACGATGATTATCGCAGGCAGTGTCGAGGACGTCACACAGGCGATCGAGACAGCCTCTGCCAAGGCCATCAAGAAACCGGTCTCCTGCGGAGTGATTGCCAATCCGCACGAGGAGATTCAGAAGCTTGTGGACCTGTCGGCATCCCGTTGGAACAAGAAGCTTGCAGAGGCAGAAAAGAACACCGCAGAGGCCGGAGCAGATGCGGGTCAGGACCGTTATCTACAGGAGGTGTAGACGGCTGATCCCTGCAGAGAGAATCTCATTCAGAGGAGGAGAGAATATGACACAGGAAGCATTGGGAATGGTAGAGACCAGAGGCCTGGTGGCCTCCATTGAGGCTGCGGACGCCATGTGTAAGGCGGCCAATGTCAGCCTGGTCGGAACCGAGAAGATCGGATCAGGCCTTGTAACCGTAATGGTCAGAGGCGATGTAGGTGCTGTCAAGTCAGCGGTTGAGGCTGGCTCTACGGCAGCCGGAAGACTGGGTGAGCTGATCGCGACCCATGTCATTCCCCGTCCTCACAATGATGTGGAGGGGATCCTTCCCAAGGTCAAGGCTTGACCAAAAACAGCAGGAACATTTCAGAGAATCGGGTCCCCTGCGGGACCTGTAAAATGGCGCAGATGCCGGGAGAAGAAAAATGACACAGGAAGCATTGGGAATGGTAGAGACCAGAGGCCTGGTGGCCTCCATTGAGGCAGCGGATGCCATGTGCAAGGCGGCCAATGTAGTATTGGTCGGAACGGAGAAGATCGGGTCAGGCCTTGTGACCGTGATGGTCAGAGGCGATGTCGGCGCTGTCAAGTCAGCCGTTGAGGCGGGCTCTACGGCGGCCGGGAGACTGGGCGAGCTGATCGCGACCCATGTCATTCCCCGTCCTCATAGCGATGTGGAGCAGATTCTTCCCAGAATCAAGGCATAAAGCGGCAGATGGGCTCGGGGCGGCTTTTGGCCGCCTCGCTGTGATTTGGAGAAGATCAGTTTATGGAAGAAGCAAGTGTTGCGAGAGTGACAGAGATGGTCCTTGATACCATATGCAGGGATTTCCCGCAGCTTCTTGGGGCGGGCGCAGGAAGCGGCCGGGCGCAGGAAGCGGTCGAGCGCGGATGCAAGAGCGATCCGGCGGGCTATCTGATTCCGGTGGGGGTCTCCGCCCGTCATGTGCACTTGACGCAGAAGGATGTTGAGATCCTCTTCGGACCGGGCTATCAACTCACGAAGAAGAAGGAACTCATGGGAGGGCAATTTGCCTCCAACGAGATGGTGACCCTGGTGGGGCTTAAGCTCAGGGCAATTGAAAATGTCCGGATCCTGGGGCCGGTTCGCAAGCAGTCTCAGGTGGAGATCTCGGCGACCGATGCGATTCGCCTGGGGGTCTCTGCCCCCCTCCGGGAGTCCGGGGATATCGCGGGCAGTGCGCCGATTGCCCTGGTCGGTCCCGCCGGAGCCCTCTTTCTGAGAGAGGGCTGCATTGTGGCGGCCAGGCACATTCACATGTCGCCCGAAGACGCCCGGAATGCCGGGGTGAAAGACGGAGACTATGTGCAGGTTCGCGCCGACAATGACAGGGGTACGATTTTCGACCATGTCAAGGTCCGCGTGGACAAGAGCTTCACCCTGGAAATGCATATTGATACGGACGAGGCCAATGGAGCAGGACTCCACCAGGGGGACTGCGTCCGTCTCTTGAAAGGGGGATGTCAATGATCGCCGGAAAAGTAGTCGGAAGCGTCATTTCCACGAGAAAGAGCGGCAAGCTGGTGGGAAACAAGTTCATGATCATTGAACCCTGTGAGAATATGCGGGGCGTGGGAGAGCGGCTGGTGGCGATTGACCCGATCGGAGCAGGGATCGGGGAGTATGTCCTGGTTGCTACGGGGAGCGCAGCCCGGATCGGAAGCGGCATGGATATGGCCCCGATTGACGCCGCGGTTGTCGGCATTATTGACGATCCGTCGGATCTGGGACTCTAGCAGGAGAGTCAGCGGTTACGAAAGGGACAGGAGACCGGCCCGGGACAAGCGGGCGCCAAAGAGCGGTAAGAGAGCATGGATCTTAAGATACTGAAGGAACAATTGCGGGAGGCAGGGATTGCGGGCGCCGGCGGCGCCGGTTTCCCAACCTATGCCAAGCTGGATGACAGGGCGGACACGATCCTGCTCAACTGTGCGGAGTGTGAGCCCATTCTATCCCTGCACCGACAGCTCCTGACAGAGCATACAGAGGAGATTTTATCTGCCTTTGAGGCGCTGGCCTGCGCAGTCGGAGCCGATCAGGCGATTGTCTGCGTCAAGAGGGAGTATGAAGCCGCCGCAGGGGCGGTGGAGGATTGCCTTGGATCAGACCGCTTCCCACATCTTAAGATGCACCTCCTTCCGGGGGCCTATCCCATGGGAGATGAAGTGGTCTTAGTCTATGAGGCGATCGGCCGGGTTATTCGCCCCGGGGGTCTGCCCATCGAGCAGGGCGTCATCGTATTCAATGTTGAGACCATGTACAATGTCAGCCGCGCACTTGGCAAGAAGGCGCCTGTGACGAGGAAGCTGGTCACGCTTGCGGGAGAAGTAAGAGAGCCGAAGACCATCTTTCTTCCCCTGGGCACCTCCCTCTCAGATGCAATCGCCGCCGCAGGCGGCGCCATGATTGAGGAGTACGCCATCATTGTGGGTGGCCCCATGATGGGAAGAGAGGGGAGAGGGACGGATCCCATCACCCGGACGACCAATGCCATTTTGCTTCTGCCCCGGGACCACGGTCTGGTCGAGCGAATGCGGACCAAGATCAGCATCGACTTGAAGCGGGCGGCCTCCATCTGCTGCCAGTGCAGGGCCTGTACGGACTTGTGTCCCAGGCACGCGCTGGGCCATCCGATTGAACCGCATAAGTTCATGCGCAGTGCGGCCAACCGGGATTTCAGTGATCCGGAGGTCTTTTTAGACACCTTCTTCTGCTCCTCCTGCGGAGTCTGTGAGCTGTACGCCTGCCCTCAGAGCCTGTCGCCGCGCACCCTGATCGGAGCCTATAAGAGCGGTCTCCGTCAGGCGGGCGTCAAGCCGCCGGCCAACCCGGCCGTCTCCCCGGTCGATGAGGCCAGAGACTACCGAAAAGTTCCGGAGGCCCGGCTTGAAGCGCGGCTCAACTTGAACGCCTATCATGTTCCGGCGCCCTACAGCGAAGAGAACTATGTGCCGGGAAAGGTCAGAGAGCCTCTGAGTCAGCACATCGGAGCGCCGGCAATTGCCTGCGTCAAGGAGGGAGACCCGGTTCGAGAAGGCCAGGTCATCGGCCGGCCCGCAGAGGGACTCTCTCTTCCCGTCCATGCTTCCATTGACGGGAGGGTCTCTCTTGTCGCGGACAAATTCATTGAGGTCACAGCGGTCTGATCCGCAGGTTCTGCCATTGACAGTGAGAAAATTAGGAGACAGGTGCTATGTCCAGGGCAATTGGTTTAGTGGAATTTAAGACGACGCCGAGCGGGATTCGGGCGGCGGATATCATGGTCAAGACGGCAAAGGTGGATCTGCTCGAGGCTCAGACGGTCTGCCCGGGCAAATACATTGCCCTGATTGCGGGCGACCTGAGCGCCGTTGACGCCGCTGTGAAGGCGGCGATTGCCTCGGGAAGCGAGCACTATATCGATAGCTTCGTCCTCGGGAACCCGCACGATAGCATTTTTCCTGCCCTCTACGGAACCTCCGAGATCGCAGATGTCCGCGCGATCGGAATTCTGGAGACCTATGATGTCGCATCGATTATTGTCGCGGCAGACCTGGCGGCCAAGACGGCCATTGTAGATCTGATCGAAGTTCGCATCGCCAAGGGCATGTGCGGCAAGTCCTTCTTCGTTCTGACCGGAGAAGTCGCAGCCGTTGAGGCGGCCATCGCCAGGGCCAGGGAGTCGGTTTCTGAGAGCGGCATGTTCCTGGATGCGTCCGTAATCGCGAATCCGGACCGGCAGATCTGCAAGTCGATCCTCTGACGGCTAAACCTGGAGAGTTGATCCTCTGACGGATTGCCGGGCGGATCATACAGCAGATAAGGAGTGTGCCTATGCTTGCGCTTGAGAGAAGAAACCTCATCCTGGAGGAATTGCAGGAGAGAAAAAAGGTTGTGGTCAGTGCGCTCGCCAGGCAATTTGACGTCTCGGAGGAGACGATTCGAAGAGACCTGGACAAGCTGGAGCAGGATGGAGTCTGCACGAAGAGTTACGGCGGGGCGGTCTTTAATGAGAACACGACTATCGACATGCCCTTCAATGTTCGAACGAGGAAGAATGTTCAGGCCAAGCAGAAAATTGCGGCCCTGGTCGCAGGGATGATCGAAGAGGGAGATCACATCATCCTGGATGCCAGCTCCACAGCCGTCTTTATCGCGAAAGAAATCAAGGAGAAGAATCATCTGACGGTGATCACCAACTCCATTGAGATTATGATCGAGCTGTCCAATGTCTCCGGCTGGGATGTCATCTCCTCCGGCGGCAGGTTAAAGCCGGGCGATCTGGCCCTGGTCGGATCAAGGGCAATCGCCGGCCTGTCCTCCTTCAATGTGGAGAAGGCCTTCTTCTCCTGCAAGGGGGTCGATATGGAACGGGGACTGACGGACAGCGACGATCAGCTGACGCAGACCAAGCAGGTCCTGATGAAGTCTGCCCAGAAGAAGATCCTGACGGTCGACGCCTCTAAGTTAGAGCGGGTGGCCTTCGCCAAGATATGTGACAGCGGAGACATTGACATGATTGTCACCGACCGGAAGCCGTCAGAGTCCTGGCTCTCATTCTTCAGGAGAAATCATGTTGAGTGTGTCTATCCCCGGGAGGATTGAGAGAAGACATGACAGGATGAATCTCGAAGAGGGCCGGGGATACAGCAGGATAAGCCCCAAAGAGGGCCGGGGGATACAGCAGGATAAGTCCCAAAGAGGAATGAGGGGGAGAAAAGCAGGATGAGTCCCAAAGAGGGCCGGGGGATACAGCAGGATAAGTCCCAAAGAGGAATGAGGGGGAGTAAAGCAGGATGAGTCCCGAAGAGGAGAAGGAGAGGTCCATGGAGAGTGCAAAACACAGCAAAGAAGTTGATGCCCTGACCGCGAAGACGGCAGCCAAACTTCTGACAGAGGAGAAGAAGAGCGGGAAGCCGGCGGAGAAGAGCGCCGGAGCTAAGGCGAAGGCGGGAGAGAAGAGCGCCGGAGCTAAGGCAAAGGCAGCGGAGAAGAGCGCCGGAACTAAGGCAAAGGTGGGAGAGAAGAGCGCCGGAACTAAGGCGAAGGCAGCGGAGAAGAAGGCGGGAAAGAAGGCTTTGAGTCCGAGAAAGGGAATGGTGGTCGGAGGATCCGGGGTGGAATCCCATCTGATCTGCCAGATTCCAACCTATCTTCTCTGATTGCTCCAGGATAGGAACTTCTTTGATCCGGACCGGGCAGTCCTTGGGAAATTCAGTCCATTTCAGAGCGCAGGCAAAAAATATTTTCAAAAATAGCTTGCGCATGGAGGAAATAAGAGTATAATCGGTTTATGGGTGAAACGCTTTGCGGAAGATGGCGAAACGTTTTACGCAGATTGGATCATTCACTTTTCGATAGGGGTGTCGAAGAGGAGGGGAAATGACAAAAAAATACTATTTGGCAGTGGATATCGGCGCTTCCAGCGGCCGACATATTCTCTTTTCCAAGGAGAATGGGACCATCCGGATGTCTGAGATCTATCGTTTCGAGAACGGAATGAAGAAGAAGGACGGACACCGGGTCTGGGATGTCGCGCATCTGGAGAGAGAGATTGTCTCCGGCATGAAAAAGGCGGGAGACCTGGGCAAGGCCCCTGTCTCTGTCGCTGTCGATACCTGGGGGGTTGATTACGTCCTCTTAGATGAAGAGGATCGGATATTGGGAGACGTCTACGGTTATCGCGACAAGAGGACCGAGGGGATGGACGTCCTCCTGAATGAGAAGCTGAGCGACCGTGAACTCTATCAGATCACGGGAATCAAGGAGCAAGCTTATAATACGGTCTATCAGCTCTTGGCAGACCGTGTCCAGCGGCCGGAACTTCTGGCCAGGGCGAAGACTTTTCTGATGATGCCGGACTACTTTGGCTTTTATCTGACCGGCAAGAAAGCAAACGAATATACAGAGTGTACAACAAGTGGATTGGTGAATGCCGATAAGAGGGATTGGGACAGGGATCTAATTTCGCGGCTTGGACTGCCCCGGGAGATCTTCCTGGACCTGCTGCCGGCCGGAAGCGTATTGGGACAGCTTCGACCGGAAATTGCCGCGGAAGTCGGCTATAAATGTTCCTTCGTCGCCTGTGCCTCGCACGACACGGCCTCTGCCGTGATGTCGATGCCGGATCCCAGCGGCAAGGGCCTCTATATCAGCAGTGGGACATGGTCCCTCATGGGGATTGAGAGCGACAGGCCTGTGACAACAGAAGAGGCCCATGCCAGCGGATTTACCAATGAGGGAGGTTACGGAGGCAAGATCACCCTGGTCAAGAATATCATGGGACTCTGGATGATCCAGTCCCTGCGGCATGAACTGGATGATAAGTATTCCTTCGCGGAGCTGGCTGAACTGGGACAGGAGGAGAGTGAGTTCCCCTCTCTGGTCGATGTCAATGATGCCTGCTTCCTTGCGCCGGATTCTATGATCGCTGCCATTCAGGAGGCCTGCGCCAAGAAGGGAATGCCGGTTCCGAAGAGCCCCGGTCAGCTGTCTGCTGTGATCTGCCGGTCTCTGGCCAGATGTTATGCGGACACGGCCAGGGAACTGATGGAATTGACGGGACAGAAGTTCGACAGCATCAATATCTTGGGCGGCGGAGGACAGAACGTCTTCTTAAACCGGCTCACCGTGGAGGAATCCGGTCTTACGGTGAATGCGGGGCCCTCTGAGGCCACTTCCGTCGGCAACGCTCTGGCCCAGATGATCGGGGCGGGAGAGTTTGCGGACTTGGCACAGGCGAGAACTTGTGTGAGAGAGTCTTTTTCGGTCAAGACTTTTCCCTGCGAGTAAGACACAGGGAAATAGCGCGTACCCTGTCCTGAGAGAAGGGGAAGGGACTTATATTCGTATAAATCATTTCAGAGAAAGAGAAGGAGGAAAGAACAATGGCAGATCAGAGAAAGCTTGTCGGCGGACATCCGGTAATCGGAATCAGACCGGTAATTGACGGCCGCAAGGGACCGCTTGACGTCAGAGGAGCACTGGAAGAGCAGACCATGTCCATGGCGCAAAGGGCCAAGAAGCTTTTTGAGGACAAGCTCTTCTATGCAGATGGCAGCAAGGTCAAGGTGGTGATTTCCAACTGTACGATCGGCCGCGTGAGAGAGAGTGCCCTCTGTGCAGAGCAGTTCAAGAGAGAAGGGGTGGACATCACCCTGACTGTGACCCCCTGCTGGTGCTATGGGTCTGAGACCATGGATATGGATCCCAACACGATCAAGGGCGTCTGGGGCCTGAACGCAACAGAGCGCCCCGGAGCAGTCTATCTGGCTTCCGTTCTGGCGACCCATGCCCAGAAGGGAATCCCGGCCTTCGGTATTTACGGAAGAGACGTGCAGGACGCGGATGATGAGAATATTCCCGCTGATGTCGAGGAGATGCTCCTCCGCTTCGGCAGGGCCTCTGTCGCAGCCGCATCCCTGAGAGGTCTCTCCTACCTGCAGATCGGGTCTGTCACCATGGGAATCGGCGGCTCTATCATGGATCAGGACTTCCTTGAGAGTTATCTGGGAATGCGAGTTGAGTCTGTTGACGAGGTCGAGGTTATCCGTCGGATGGAAGAGGGAATCTACGATCACGAGGAATTTGAGCGGGCTCTGGCCTGGACCAAGGCCAACTGCAAGGAGGGCTTTGATAAGAATCCGGACTGGATTCAGAAGGACCGCAAGACCAAGGATGAGCAGTGGGAATTTACAGTTAAGATGTACCTGATCATCAAGGATCTGATGCGGGGCAATGAGAAGCTTGAGGACAAGTTCCCCGAGGAGGCTCTGGGACACAACGCCATCTGCGGCGGCTTCCAGGGACAGAGGCAGTGGACGGACCACTGGCCCAACTGCGACTACCCCGAGGCTTTTCTCTCAACCTCTTTTGATTACGACGGGAAGAGAGAACCCTATATTCTGGCAACCGAGAATGACATCTTAAACGGGCTCTGCATGCTCTTTCAGAAACAGTTGACCGGACGGGCTGCCATGTTCTCCGATGTCCGGACTTACTGGAGCGGCGATTCCGTCAAGAGAGTGACCGGTTATGACATTGAGGGACACGCCAAGGACGCTGACGGCTTCTTGCATCTGATCAACTCCGGCGCCTCCGCCCTGGATTTCTCAGGCGTATGCACCGGCGAGGACGGCAAGCCCGAGATCAAGAAGTGGTGGGAACTCACCGACGAGGATCAGAAGAAGATCCTGGAGGCGACGACCTGGAACCCGGCCGACAACGGCTATTTCAGAGGCGGCGGATACTCTTCCCGCTTCTTGACAAAGACAGAGATGCCTGTCACCATGCTTCGCCTGAATCTGGTCAAGGGACTTGGTCCCTTCCTGCAGATCGCAGAGGGCTGGACGGTAGGCCTTCCCGATGAAGTCAACGAGATCCTCTGGAAGAGGACGGATTACACTTGGCCCTGCACCTGGTTCGCCCCCCGTGTGGATCACATTCCCGGCTCTGCCTTCTGCACGGCCTATGATGTGATGAGAAACTGGGGAGCCAACCATGGTTCAACGGTATATGGCCACGTGGGCGCAGATCTGATCACCATGGCATCCATGCTTCGCATTCCGGTTGCTATGCACAACATTCCCTCCGAGAAGATCTATCGCCCCGCGGTCTGGAATGCATTTGGCACAGAGGATAAGGAGGGAGCGGACTTCAGGGCCTGCAGCGCCTTCGGACCGCTCTACAAGAAGTACAGGTAAGGGGGACGACATGCTGAAAGGAATTCCCAAAATTCTTCCGCCGGAGCTCTTGAAAACCCTCTGTGAGATGGGACACAGCGATGTCCTTGTAATTGGGGATGGGAATTTTCCCATTCCCAGTGTCAAAGGAGATAAGGCCGTTGTAATCCGAATGGACGGACATGGGGTCAGCGAGATCTTAGATGCGATCCTTGAGGTCTTCCCCCTGGATCCCTATGTCGAGCATCCCGTCAATCTCATGGAACTGATGCCCCGGGATCAGGGACGAATTGAGACGCCCATCTGGGATGAGTACAGGGAGATCGTCGCAAGACATGACGAGCGGGGAGCGGATGCCATCGGACAGATCGAGCGCTTTGCCTTCTATGAGGAGACCAAGAAGCGCGCCTATTGTCTGATTGCGACGAGCGAGTCTGCGGTATACGCCAACGTCATGTTACAGAAGGGAATCGTCTGATTCGGGAGTACGGGAGGTATTTGTTTTGGAAAAAATTAAGGGGAATCCGGTTGTCAAAAAAATCGGATTAAACAGGATTATTCTCATTTGCGTTCTGGTATTGATGTACCTGGCCTGCTGTCTGGGAATCAGCGGTTTCGCCGCAGCGGGCAAGGAACACCTGTTAAATACTCTGAACTACGTGTATTTCCTTGGCTTTCTTTCTCTGGGAGTTACATTCGTTATTGCGACCGGGGGAATCGATTTCTCGATCGGGCCTGTTATGTTCTGCTGCGCACTGATGGCCGGCTACTGCCTGAACTCATACGGGCTGCCTCTTGTCATCTGCATCATTCTGGCGATTCTGATCGGCCTGCTCTTCGGCTGTTTCAACGGCTGGCTGGTTGCTTATCAGTCCGTTCCGCCCTTCATCGTATCCATGGCGTCCATGAATATCGCCAAGGGAATCGCGGCGGTATTCACCAAGACCCAGTCACAGAGCTGGCCGCTTGGTACGGATCCGGTCAATGGCTGGTTTCGGAACCTGGTTTCCTATCATGGATTCCCGGTCGGCATGGCAGTCTTTCTCCTGGTAGCCGCCCTCTGCGGCGTGCTCCTGTATAACACCAGACCGGGCAGGTATATCCTGTGCCTGGGAAGCAACCGGGAGGCGGTTCGGCTCTCGGGTGTTGATATCAAGCGCTGGGAGATGCTGGCCTACGCGATCTGCGGACTCCTGGTCGGGATTGCTTCTATCTATTTCGTTGCCTGCTATACGACAGTACAGCCCGGCTACGGAGACCAGTACAACAATGAAGCCATTGCAGGCTGCGTCATGGGAGGAACTTCCATGGTCGGCGGACTCGCATCCATCCTTGGAACTGTCATCGGCGTCTCCATCATCTCCATGCTGCAGGAGGGGCTTTTGGCCCTGGGATTGGGCAAGGATGTTCAGCTGATCATCACCGGTATCATTGTTATTGTCGCTGTTTACCTTGATGTTACAGCCAGACGCAAGAAGAATTGACTGGGGGGAATATGGGAGAAGTAATTCTGACAATGAAGGGAATCGACAAGAGTTTTCCCGGCGTTCACTGCCTGGATCATGTCGATTTCGAAGTAAAACGCGGTGAAGTCCACGCCCTCATGGGAGAAAACGGAGCCGGAAAATCCACTCTGATGAAGGTCTTGACCGGGATATACAAGATGGATTCCGGGAGCATCCACTTCGAGGGTAAGGAAGTAGAATTCAAGAATGCCCGCGAGGCGCAGGATGCCGGTGTCATCATCGTTCATCAGGAGCTGAATATGGTCGGAGACCTGACGGTCGCCCAGAATATCTTCATCGGGAGGGAACCCAGGAAGGGAATCCGAATTGACGACAAGAAGATGATTGAGGAGTCCAGGAAGATCTTTGACCGGATGCACATTGACATTGACCCCAGGGCCAAGATGAGCAGTCTGACCGTCGGGAAACAGCAGATGTGCGAGATCGCCAAGGCGATTTCCCATGAGGCCAAGCTGATTGTCTTCGATGAGCCATCGGCCGCCCTCACAGAGAAGGAGATCGATGACCTCTTCGCGATCATCCGGGACCTGCGGGAACAGGACCTGGGAATTGTCTATATCTCTCACCGCATGGATGAGATCAAGGTAATCACGGACCGGGTCTCTGTCATGCGGGACGGAAAGTATATCGGGACGTTGATCACCAAGGACTCCACCAAGGAAGACATCATCAACATGATGGTCGGCCGTGTGATCTATGAGGAGCCCAAGAGCAAGAGCGCTGTTGCGGCGGATGCCCCCGTGGTTCTCAAAGTCGAGGGCCTTAATGCGGGCAAGATGGTCCAGAATATCAGCTTCGAGCTTAAGAAGGGAGAGATCCTCGGTTTCTCCGGTCTGATGGGAGCGGGCAGGACCGAGACCGCGCGCGCGATCTTCGGCGCTGATCCCAAGACGAGCGGCAAGATCTCAGTGGCGGATGCCTCCGATCAGCTGCATGAAGTGACCATCAACTCTCCGCAGGATGCGGTCAAGGTCGGCATGGGCTACCTGTCCGAGGACAGAAAACGCTATGGTGTGGTGACACAGAAGACGGTGGCTGAGAATACAACCCTGGCCTGCCTGGAGAAGTATGTTCGCCATCTCCTGCTGAATAAGTCCCTGGAGATCAAGGACACCACGAAGTACATCAAGCAGCTGGCGACCAAGACGCCGGGACCGGACCAGCTGGTCTGCAACCTGTCCGGCGGAAATCAGCAGAAGGTCGTTATTCAGAAGTGGCTTGACAAGGACAGTGAGATCCTGATCTTTGACGAGCCGACGCGAGGCATTGACGTCGGCGCCAAAAATGAGATCTATAAGCTGATGTCCCTTTTGGCGGAATCCGGCAAATCAATCATCATGATCTCCTCGGAGATGACGGAGATTCTCCGCATGAGCGATCGAATTGTAGTTATGTGCGAGGGTAAGATTACCGGAGAAGTTCCGATTGAGGAAGCGACGCAGGAGAAGATCATGAACCTTGCAACCAGAGATATCATCGATTGAGGGGGGCGGCATGAAAGATTTACAGAAGAAAAAACTCTTAAGTGATCAGAGGTTCCTGGCATTTCTCGTCGCCATGGCCCTGGTTCTGATCTACATGATTTTCAGCCCCGGATTTCGTCAGTACTCCTCCTTCGTGAGTATGATGGATTTCTCCTACTACGATATCCTGATGGCCATCGGCGTCACCTTCCCCCTGATCACGGCGGGGGTTGACCTCTCCATCGGAACCGGTATGGTCTGCTATGCTCTGGTGGCAGGATCCTTGATTCGCAATTATAATCTGCCGGTTTCTCTGGCCATGCTCCTCTGCATTGTCATGGGAATCCTGATGGGCTTACTCAACGGCGTCCTGGTCGGGGTGATGAACTTAGCCCCCTTCATCGCCACCCTGTCGACTTGTATGATTACCCGAGGCATCGGGTCCATGTGCAAGGCGACTCCCTGGCCGACGGTCAATCAGCCGGGAGGCTGGTTCCACTCGATTTTCAAGCTGACCTTCGGGACCGGACGAAGCGCCCTTCGCATTCCCATCGGTATCGTGCTTATGATCGTATTGGTTCTCCTCATGGAGTTTATCTTAAATCACACCAGGATGGGACGCTATACCATTGCCATCGGGTCCAATAAGGAGGCGACAGCCCTGTCCGGCGTCAATGTGAAGTTCTATCACGTGATGTCTTATGTGATCTGCGGTCTCTTCACCGGCCTGGCCGCGATTGCCTATGCGGCGGTGACCCCGACGGTGCAGCCCGGAACGGGGGCCGGACTTGAGATGGACGCAATCGGAGGTGTCTTCGTCGGAGGCGTCTGCGCAACCGGAGGCTACGGATCCATCATCGGCACCTTCATCGGCGTCATGGTGATCATGCTCCTTAAGACCGGACTTCCCTATATCGGACTCCAGTCCAACTGGCAGCAGATTATTACCGGCGCGGTCTTAATCATCGCGGTTTTAATTGACATCAAGCGCAACAAGAAGGCAAGAGTTGAGGCTGATGAGTAAGGTTACAAGCCCGAACAGGAAAGTTCCTGTCACGGGTATGTGATATTCATTCTTTCAAAATACAAAGGAGGGTTAAAGAATGAAAAGGAAACTAGTTGCAACAATGTTAGCAATGGCGCTCTGCGTAACATCGCTCTATGGCTGCGGCGCAGGCGGAGCCAAGAAGGACGACGCCAAGACGTCAGACCAGAAGAACGAGTCTTCTGCCTCTAACAGCGCGGGTGGATCCAATGAGCTTCCCGAGCAGTTCAAGGGTCTCAAGGCGGACAAGGCCTATGAATTCCCCCTGATTGTTAAGTCCTTCCAGTCCACATACTGGGGGGCAGCGCAGACAGGCATGAAGAAGGCTGCGGCAGAGCTTGGCGTTAAGATTGAGGCCCAGGGCCCCAACTCCGAGTCCGACATCGCAGACCAGGTCAACATGCTTGAGTCTAAGATCGCCGCAAAGCCGGCCGGAATCGGTATCGCAGCCTGCGACTCCAAGTCTGTTCTTGATTCCTTCAAGAAGGCGGCTGCAGCCAAGATCCCCTTGGTTTGCTTTGATACCGGTGTTGCAGATGCTCCCAAGGGATCTGTTGCCTGCACCATTGCGACCGACAACCGGCAGGCAGGCTCTGTTGCAGCAGACCACATGTATGAGGTATTGAAGAGCCAGATCGCCAAGGCTGATAAGCCCGTCAGAATCGGTGAGATCAACCAGGACGCAACGGCAGCCAATATCCAGGAGCGCGGACTCGGATTTGTTGATCGCATGATCGAACTGATTCACAAGGATGGCAAGACCGTATCCGTTACCGGTAACGAGTTCTATGTAAACAATGCCAAGGGCGCTGACAAGGGTGACACCAATGTTGTCATCGAGGTTCGCGTTCCCGCGCAGACCACGGTTGAGCTCTGCTCCAATGAGGCACAGGCAATCCTGTCTAAGAAGGATACCATCGGCGTATTCGGTTCCAACCAGGTTTCTGCTGAGGGTCTTCTGGCAGCCAACACCAACCTGAACGTTCTTGGCTCAAACGCTGAGAAGGGCGATATCATCGGTATCGGTTTCGATGCAGGTTCTACCATCAAGGCCGCAGTCAAGAGCGGAACCATGCTCGGCGCAGTTACCCAGTCTCCTCTGATGATGGGCTACTATGCAGTATATGCTCTGACCGCAGCTGCCAATGGCAAGACCGATCTGAAGGATGTCGCAACGGCCGGTTACTGGTATGATTCCAAGAATATGGAAGATTCAAGTATTGCTCCCAACCTTTACGACTGATGATTGTTTCTGATAACATGATTGCAGGAGACTCCCAGGAGTCTCCTGCTCTGATATAGGCGTCAGTGATGGCGCTTATATCAGAGCAGGAAAGAAGCAGATCCTGTAGAATATGAGGATAAATTGATGAACTACGAGTGTCCACAGATCTTTGAGACCTATTATTCGAAGACAGATCCGGATCAAAGAGAGCATATCCTGGATGGCCTGCAGGTGCAGACAAAGCGGGAAGAGGATTGGGCCAGGGCGGCCGGAGAACTCTATCAGAGGAGGCACGAAGACCAAAAGGCCAAGGGGCAGAAGCCGGACCGCTTCCTCTGGAATATGATCAATCTTGTGATCATCTCAAAGAGCGCCCGTTTCTTCGCCAAGAGAAGCCGCCGGGAGACCATAGAAGCGCTTGATGCCATGGAGGGGAAGACGAGGGAGACCTATCCGGATGTGGGAGAAGGGGCCATCTACTGGGAGTACCGCAACGCGGCCAGACGCTATTTTGCGACGACATCCAGCAAGGGATACGGGAGAAAAGTCTTTGGGATTATCTCTGCCAATGAGAACGACCGAAAGCTGCGCAGCTGCGCAGACGCCTATGATATGTCGATTGGGCTGATGCGGCGCCTGGGCTTAGACAAAGAGATGGCCCTCTTTACCGATGCCGTAAGAGATGAGTACGCCTGCTATGACGCGGCAGCTGCTGAGCGTCTTGCAGAATACGCCGCTTCGCACGCGAGCAAAGATCTCAGGAGAAAGAGCTAAGACGCGCGTTTTCCATGCAGCAGCAGAAAGTGATTGACCTATGTCAGCGACAATCAAGGATATCCGAGAGAAAACCGGTCTTTCCCTGGCTACGATTTCCAAGTATATCAACGGGGGCAATGTGCTCCCGGAGAACCGGGAGAAGATCAGCAGGGCGATCAAGGAACTCCACTATCATGTCAATGACATGGCCCGGAGTCTGGTCACCTCGCAGACCAGGTCCGTCGGCATGGTTGTTCCGAGCACGGTCAGTCCCTTCCACGGAACTTTGATTCGCTATATAGAGTCAGAGCTCAAGCAGGCCGGCTATTCGCTGATGGTCTGTGACTCTATGGATGACAGGGAGCTGGAGAGGGACAATATTGAGTTCTTAAATCGCAAGAATGTCGACGGGCTGGTCCTGATTCCGACCGGAAAGAAGATCCCCGATATCAGAGACCTGGTCTCAAGCAAGGTTCCTATCATCACACTGGACGTCCGGTGGACGGGAATTTCCAGTGTCACCATCGACAATGTCAGGGCGGGCTACGAGGCGACTTCCCACCTGACCGGGCGCGGGCATCGGAGGATCGGCATTATCTATATCGGAAAACAGTGTACCGGAAGGCAGCGCCTGAAGGGCTATCACAAGGCCCTGGCAGAGAAGAATATCCCGAGAGATGAAGTCCTTGAGATAGGAACGGATGGGACAGTAGATGCGGCCTATGAAGCGATGAATCAGCTCCTCTCGCTTCCCGATCGGCCGACGGCGGTCTTTACCTGCAATCACGACATGAATATCGGGGCTGTTATGGCAATGAATGACGCCGGTTTCCGTTATCCCAATGACTTGTCGATCATCGGATTTGACAACATGATCATTCCGAGCATTTTAACACCCAGGTTGACGGTTTTCGAACAGCCCATGGAGGAGATGGGAAATGCCGCATCCCGGATGATCTTAGAGCATATGAAGCATACGGATCCGACTGATCGCAAGGCGGAACACCACGTCTATCGGGCCCTTCTGCATGAGGGGGAATCCGTCAAGGAGATCTGATCAATCAGCCCTGAAAGGGGATGGCAAAGCTTCCATAGAAGGAGCATGGCTCACCGGCGATTCTTAGGTGGGAGGTGTCACCGGCCGTCTGGCAGCGGAAGAGGGCCTGGCCGGGAACGCGCTCCTCGGAGGAGAAGACGGTCACGGATGAGGGCGGGAGAAAGAAGCCGTGCTGTATGGCTGCGGGAGTGCTGTTGATCAGGTGGGAGATGAGAATGCAGGATACCCCGAAATGGCAGAAGAAGACCAGGACCGGCTCTTCTTCCCCGGAGGAAGCCAGGGCGGCCTCTTCCTGCTTCATGTGGTCGATGGTGTGGGCATCGTACCGGATGTATGCGTTTGAGGGAAGGGAGTGGCCGGAGGTCCGATAGCAGAGGCCGTCCCGCTGATAGCCCCACTGGGACAGGACCCGGTCAAAGCGGCCGGTAACCCACTCGTATTCTTGCTGGATATAGGTCTTCCCCGGGTCACGCTTGAAGTACTGCCCGTAAATGGCCCGGACCTGGGACGTGTGCTCCGTGGGAATACAGTCCAAGTTAGACGCATGGTCATCATCGCCGCAATAGATCGGAGAGGAGAACCAAGCCCTGGGACTATAGAGCTCGGGATGGTCACTCAGGTAGCGTGGAGTATAATCCCAGGGAATTCGCTGGCCTGCCGGATGCCGGTCAGGGTCTATGGGGACGGAAAACTCTCTCAGCCAGGGATAGACGAGGCAGGTCTTGGGATCAGGCTCCTTTAAGATGTCTTCAGCCGGGCTCGGGTAGCGGCATTCCAATCGAATACCCTGTGCCTCTAAGCTGGGAAGGGCTGTGTCCTGGGCTCTGCCGAGGGGAGAGCAGTAGGCCTGGCTGATGTGCCAGTGCCTCGTGCGCTGAGCCAGCAGGGCAGCCTCTTTCTTCCCCTTGTCGGTCAGGGAGTCCGTCTCGTAGCAGGGCTCCGCATGCCGGATAAGGATGATCTTCATGTCTCCTCCTTTCGATTAAGACCATCTTACTCGAAGCGGAGGACAGATGCCACAGCAAATCCCTCTGTCTCTCTGCCGGGCCAGATTCGAATCCGATGGGCTTTGATGGGCTTTGATGGACCGATGGGCTTTGATCGAGAAGGGATTGACAGATGACGGGGCGCATCCGGCGAAAATGTGCTAAAATGCTCTTTGAGTTTATCGGGCATGCAGGATTAGGAGGATTTTCCATGGGACTGAATTATGTCGCTGTCGCCTATGATGCAGGAAAGCCCATTCCCCGTTTCGAGCAGGCGTCGTACTTCAATATCTACTATGTGAAGAGGGCTGAGTACTCACACGGGCAGATGCTCTCTACGCTTGACATACCCGCAGACCGGCTGGTTGACCAGCTGATCACCATGCGGATCAAGCGGGTGATCGCCCGGAGCTTCACCCCCCGGTCTATGGCCCTGTTGCGAAAGGCAGGCATCGACCTATATGCCTTTGATGGCGGGACAGACGCGGCCATCGCAGCCTACACGGGGAGAGAATTGATGCCCCTCTAAGTCTGCTTGAGGGAGGGACCAAGACCCGGACCTTGGAGTGTCGGACCTTGGAGTGTCGGAACTTGGAGTGTCGGACCTTGGAGTGTCGGAACTTGGAGTGTCTGATTTTAGAGTGTCGGATCTTGGTGAATCGGACCGATGGAGATGAAAAGGAGTCGTATGAATAAGAAAATTCCAGTAACCGTCTTTCTCGTGCTGCTTGTGGTGCTCATTGCAGCCAGCTTCATGCACCCGGTGGATATGGCGGCGCTGGAGGGATATGTCAGCCCGGTCTATGCCAGCCCCCTGTCCCTCCTGCCCCCGGTCATTGCGATTGCTCTGGCCCTGATCACCAAGGAGGTCTATTCCTCCCTGATGCTCGGCATTCTCACAGGTGCCCTGCTCTACTCCAACTTCAACATGGAGTTTATGGTGAATACCCTCTTCTTCAACGAGAAGGGAGGAATGATCAGCAAGCTGTCCGACAGCAGCAACATGGGAATCCTGGTCTTCCTGGTCATGCTGGGATCTCTGGTGGCTATGATGAACCGGGCCGGTGGGTCTGCCGCCTTTGGCAAGTGGGCCGCAGGCCGGATCAAGACCCGGGTCGGCGCCCAGCTGGCCACCACGGCCCTGGGGGTCCTCATCTTCGTCGATGACTATTTCAACTGCCTGACCGTCGGCTCTGTGATGCGGCCGGTCACGGATTCTCACAGGGTATCAAGGGCAAAGCTGGCCTACCTGATCGACGCCACGGCGGCACCCATCTGCATCATCGCTCCGATTTCATCCTGGGCGGCGGCTGTGACTTCCTCCGTGCCCGACAGCAGCGGGATCAACGGCTTTGTGACCTTCCTAAATACAATCCCCTTTAACTACTATGCCCTCTTGACCATCATCACCATGCTCTATCTCTCGATCCGCCGGCTTGACTTCGGCCCCATGCGGGAGCATGAGATGAATGCCCTGCTGCGGGGAGACCTCTATACGACACCGGAGAGGGATTATAAGGATGACAACGGGAATTTCGTCAGCCCCAGAGGGAGGGTGGTTGACCTGGTCCTGCCGGTTATGGTCCTGATTGCGACCTGTATCGTGGGAATGATCTACACCGGCGGTTTCTTCTCGGGAGAGAATTTCATAGATGCCTTCGCCAATGCGTCCGCGTCCAAGGGTCTTGTCATGGGCGGTTTTGCCGCCCTGGTATTCACCTTCTTCTTCTATATGTACCGGGATGTGATCGGATTTACGGAGTTTATGAACTGCTTCGTCGAGGGCTTCAAGGCGATGATCTCCCCCATCCTGATTCTGACCTTCGCCTGGACCCTCTCCGGCATGACGAATCTTCTGGGCGCAGACCAGTTCGTATCCACCATGGTGGCGGGCAATGCGGCTTCTCTCCAGTCCCTGCTCCCGGCGGTGATCTTCCTGGTGGCGGCGGCTCTGGCCTTCGCGACCGGAACCTCCTGGGGAACCTTCTCGATCCTGATCCCCATTGTCGTCGGCGTCTTCCCCAGCGGGCAGATGATGGTGATCTCCATTGCCTCCTGCCTGGCAGGAGCTGTGGCCGGGGATCACTGTTCCCCGATCTCGGATACGACCATCATGTCCTCCGCGGGAGCCCAGTGTCACCATGTCAACCATGTCTCAACCCAGTTGCCCTATGCGATTACTGTGGCGGCGGTCTCCTTCGTCTCCTATGTAATCAGCGGCTTTGTGAGGAATGTATTCATTTGTCTGCCCCTCGCGGTGCTTCTCATGCTGGTTACCCTGCGCGTGATTGAGCAGATCACCGGGGTCGAGCCCCCGGCACAGGCGGGTGTAAAATCCGGATCGGAAGACCGGTGAGCGGGTCTGCCGCAACGAAATGAGTCGATATAAAAGTAGGAGGGATACAGATGTTGCCAGAACAATCCATTGAATTTCGCTATGACACCCAGCTTCTCCTGGACGGCTTTGACGAGGACCTGGACGCAGACGATGTGAGGGATTATATTGCCGATCACTTTGTGGGAGATGAGCTCCTCTGCGTGGGCGGCGACGGGGACCCGGTCAAGCTGCATTTTCACACCAACGAGCCCTGGAAGGTGCTTGAGTACTGCAGGAGTCAGGGAGAGATCTATGACATTGTCGTCGAGGACATGGATCGACAGACCAGAGGCCTGCATGGATAGGAAGCTCGGCGGCCGGCCGTATGTGAAATCATAAGCCAATGGAAGATAAGAAGGAAAGCTCTGTCAGGCATGCGCAATGTGAGCGCTGTGCCCGGCAGAGCTTTTTTGAATACATCATTGATAAGAAAGGTCAAACCTGCCTGCTGTATTACCGGTGCGCTGGAAAGGAGAGAAGCTTATGCGGGAACATCAGCTCTCGATTCGGTAGGAGAGGTCCTTGGCCAGCTGATTGAGCAAGAGGGTTACCGCAATGCCGATGGCGGCGACCAGGATGCGGTGCTCCTCGGGGACCAGACCTGTGGCAAAGATAATGAAGAGAACAAGGGTTAGGACAAGCAGGGAGATGATCTGGCAGTGCTTTTGTAAATATGTCATAGAGACCTCCTCTCTTGCCGCATCCAAAGAGGGATTAGCTGATTAAATACAGGGAGGGATCGATGGATGCGACGCAGTTGACGTCAGATTCTTTCACCAGGATCTTATAGAGTGTCTTGTCAGGCAGCCCTCGCAGGACGAAGGAAGTCCTGGAGCCAAGGGAGATCTTCCTGCTGACCGCAGAGCAGTCCTCGTACTTGCAGGAATAGGGAATCCTGCGCTCCGTGAGCGCATCCTCCATCCGGCTGAATTCCTGGTAATTGTAGGATTTGAAGACTTCTTTCCAGTGGTCCATAGGACAAGCCCCCCTTTTGCGATGGCAGAGTGGAATCATGATTCCGGGAACATGCCCCCACAGAAGCATGACTCCATTTGAACACAGATATTCTCAACTAATCAATAGCATCTTTTTTGTGGAAAGTATAGACTTTAAAATCGTTCCAATGATTCGTATAATTAAATAGATGGGGAAAACCCCGGATCACCTTATGCTTCCTGATTCGGAAGTAAGGAGCTGATCCGGGGTTTATTGCGGGTTCTGATAGGGCGCCACATCGAGAATACCGGGCATTTGATCGGGATAGGAGGAGCGCTGCTCGGACAGCCAGTCGGCGATCTCCTCCAGTCCTCGGTCGGAGAAGGGACTTCTGTGGTGCGTGATTTGATCCGGGTCGGTCCGGGGATAGGCATAGGGGCCAAGCCAGCTGGAAACATCCAGCAGCTTTTGGCCCTCTTCTTCGACTTTGATAATCCGGTAGTACATACTGCCGCAGCTGCCGGTGAAGGCGGCGGTCTCATAGAAATCCAAATCCAGAAGATCCTTGCGCTGAATCATATGTCCTCCGATCTACCCTGCCGGGAGCCGCAGAGAGTGGCAGGGGCAATATATTTGACATATCTGTAATAAATCTCTGAGCTAGATGGCTTGTCCGGCAAACTGGGCCTGATAGAGCTCGGTGTAGAAGCCTCCCGCGGCGATCAGGTCCTCGTGCCTGCCCTCTTCTATGATGTGACCATCCTTCATCACCAGGATCCGGTCTGCATTTCGTATGGTGGACAGGCGGTGGGCCACAATGAAGGCCGTCCTGCCGGCCATGAGCCGGTCAAAGGCGGATTGGATCAGGATTTCCGTCCGGGTATCGATGGAAGATGTGGCCTCGTCAAGGATCAGCATGGGAGGCATGCAGAGCATGACACGGCTGATGCAGACCAGCTGCCTCTGCCCCTGACTCAGGTCGTCATCATCAATGACGGTGTCCAGTTTCCCGGGAAAACGACGGATGAAGTCCCAGGAGCGGGCCTTCTTGCAGGCTGCGATAATCTCTTCATCGGTCGCATCCGGCTTCCCCATGGCGATGTTCTCACGGAGGGAGGCATGCCTCAGCCAGGACTCCTGCAGGACCATGCCGTAGGAGGATCTGAGAGAGTGCCGGCTGACCTCGCGGATATCCGTCCCGTCCACCCGGATGGAACCGGAATTGACTTCATAGAAGCGCATGAGCAGGTTGATCAGGGTCGTCTTGCCGCAGCCGGTGGGCCCGACAATGGCGATGGTCTGTCCGGGCTCTACATGCAGGTTAAAGTCCTCAATCAGAGGCTTGTCGGGCAGGTAGGAGAAGGAGACGTGTTCGATATCCACCCGGCCGCGTGCGGGGGGAAGCTCTGCTGCAGCATCTTCCGTCTCCGGCTCGGCCTCGATCAGATAGAAGACGCGGGCGGCACAGGCCATGGCATTCTGGAGCTCCGTGTAGACCATGGATATGTCGTTGAAGGGCTTGGTGTACTGGTTGGCATAGGTCAACAGAACCGCAAGTCCGCCGACCGTGAGTCCGCCGCCGAGGATGGTCAGAGCACCGGCCAGGGCGACCAGGGCATAGATAAAGGCGTTGACTGCGCGGGTGCCGGGATTGGTCAGAGAGGAGTAGAAAATGGCCCGGACGGTCGCCTGCTCCAGGTCCCGGTTGATCGCACGGAAGCGGTCGGAGGCGCGATCTTCATAGGAGAAGGCGGACACCAGTTTCTGCTCGCTGATCATCTCTCCGACCAGGGCCGTCTGCTGTCCGCGGACCCGGGTCATCCGGTTGAACATAGCATAGGTGTGCGTGGAGATGAAACGGGCCAGGAAGAAGGAGAGAGGGGTCAGGAGGATCACCATGAGGGAGATGGGGATGCTCTTGGAGAACATGAAGCCAATGGTGATGATGATCATGATGAGGCCGGAGAAGAACTGGGTGAAGCCCAGGATGAGCCCGTCCGAGATCTGATCCACATCGGCGATGACACGCTGTACCAGGTCGCCCTCGGGGTTGGCGTCCAGGAAGGAGAGAGGGAGCCTCTGGATCTTTCGAATGGCCCGTCCGCGGATTTCCTGGACCGCTCGATAGGCCAGCCGGTTGTTGATGATGTTCATGACAAAGCTTGCGGCGCAGGCAATGATAATCAGGAGGAGAACCTGTCCCATGAGGGCGCGGACTCCGGCGAAATCAACCCGGTTCTCAGCCAGGATGCGGTCGATGGCATCGCCGAAGAGGATGGGAATATAGAGCTGGAGGATTACGCTGGTGGCCGCGAAGAAAATGCTTGCGGCAAGGAGCAGGCGCTGGTGGCCGATGACCCTCATGACTTTGCCGAAGGTAGAGCCGAAGGAGGCCTTTTTTTGAGCATTTTGATTGTCATGCATTCCGAGCCTCCTTTCCGATCGGGGTCTTGGCTGCTGCAGGGGCCGGTCCATCTGCGGGGTCAGAGTCATCCGGTCTCTCGTCCGGGAACTGGGAATAGTAGATCTCCCGATAGACCCGGTTTTGGGCCAGGAGATCTTCATGCTTGCCCGAACCGACCAGCTTGCCGTCATCCAGGACCAGAATCTTGTCGGCATAGCGGATGGAGGAAGCTCTCTGGGAGACGATGAAGATTGTAAGACTGCCGGCAAGCGCTCGGATGGCCCGGCGAAGGGCGGCATCCGTGGCGAAATCCAAGGCAGAGGAGGAGTCATCCATAATGAGGATCTCCGGCTTCTTGACCAGGGCTCTTGCAATAGTCAGGCGCTGCTTCTGCCCGCCGGAGAAGTTGCGGCCGGCCTGGTCGACATGGGAATCAAGCCCCCCTTCTCTGGCAGCCACAAGCTCGGTCGCCTGGGCGGCGGCGAGAGCCTGATATAGGTCCTCGTCAGAGGCGTCCGCCCGGCCAAGGAGGAGATTGTCTCGGATGCTGCCCGCAAAGAGGCAGGCTCTCTGGGGGACGACACCGATTCGGCGGATCAATTGGCCTCTTGGATAGTCTCTGACATCCCGGCCGAAGACATAGACCTCTCCGCTGTCGGCATCGTAGAAGCGGGGGATCAGGTTGACCAGAGAGGATTTGCCGCAGCCGGTCGACCCGATGATGCCGATGGTTTGTCCCCGCTTGGCAGAGAAGGAGATGTCTTCCAGAGCAGTCTCATCACTGTCAGCGTAGCGAAGGCTCACGTTCCGGAAGCGGACGACATCCGGTGGGGGGAAGCTCTCCCCGGCCGTCTCCGGTCCGCCGGATGTGTCTGCATCTGAAGAAGCCTCTGGGAGGTCCCGGTGCCCTGTTTCGGGACCTGCCACGGGATAGGTCATGGAAGAGCGGATGTCGAAGACATTCGCTATGCGGTTGGCACAGGCCAGGGACTTGTTGATGGAGACGATCAGGGAGGCAAATTTGATCAACTCGATAATGATGGCCGCCATATAATTGTAGAGAGCAACCAGTTGTCCCTGCTCCATGGCGCCGGAATTGACCCGGACGGCGCCCAGCTGAATCAGGAGAATGATGGAGATATTGACGATCAGGAAGCTGACAGGGTTCATGAGGGCGGACAGGCGGCCGACCAGCTCGTTGGTCTTGGTCAGGAAAGCATTCTTCTCATCAAAGGCCTGGACCTCGGCCTCTTCCTTGGAGAAGGCGCGGATGACACGCACGCCGGACAGGTTCTCTCTGGTAATTCCAAGCAGGCGGTCCAAGGCCCTCTGAGACCGGGTGAAGAGGGGGATGCAGGTCAGCATAATGGCGAAGACGACCGCAAAGAGGATGATGGTGGCCAGAAGGAAAATGAGAGCTGATTTCGCATCAATGGTAAAGGCCATGAGGATGGAACCAAGGACAATCAAGGGGCTTCTAAGGAGGAGGCGAAGGGCCATATTGATGCCTGACTGGACCTGGTTGGCATCGGATGTCATGCGGGTGATGAGGGTGTCGGCTCCCAGATGGTCCAGCTCCGTATAGGAGAGGGACTGGATGTGGTCGAAGAGGTCCTGGCGCATTTCAGCGGTAAAGCCCACGCTGGCCCTGGCGGCGAACCACTGAGCCACGAAGGAGAAGAGCATGCCGGCGATTGCCAGGACGACCAGGAAGATGAAGGATCGGATGATGACAGGCATATCAGAGCCGGCAATGCCCCGGTCAATGATGGCGGCGACCACCAGGGGAACCAGGAGGTTCATCAGGGCCTCGAGCAACTTAAATAAGGGGGCCAGAAGGGCTTCCCTCTTGTAGTGAGTGAAGAATCGCATCAGTCTGAACATAAGGTCTCCTATGATGACATGCTATCTGGCGTCGGATGCCCACATGCATCATGAATTATTCTAGCACAGGGCAGGCTGATTGGCGGGGAAAAAATCGCCGCTTCCGGAGGACAGGAGGACAGTACTTGCATGATACCTGACGGGGGTATATAGTGGGTACAGAGATACCCGACAGGGGTATGTGAGCCTGCATCCTGTGCTATGCACCGCGCAAGAGCCGATAGGACAGGCTGGATTTAGGAGATATCTGCGGGATCTGGCGGAGGGGAGAGACCTATGAGAAGAGAGAGGGCAAGGGAGGAAGGCCTGTGCGACTGCTGCCGCAGCAAGGAGCGGGATCCGGGAGAATACAAGGATCTGATCTGCCGTTTAAACCGCATTGAAGGACAGATCAGGGGTTTAAAGCGCATGGTGGAGACCGATGCCTACTGCCCGGATATTCTGACTCAGGCCCAGGCGGCCTCCAGTGCGCTGAATGCTTTCAAGCGCGTTCTTCTGGAGAACCACCTGAAGACTTGTGTCGTGGACGATATTAAGGCGGACAAGGAGGGGGCGGTCGAGGACCTGACAGACCTGCTCCGAAGACTCATGCGCTGATATCAGGACCTGAAAGACGGCGGAATCTTCCTGGCGGTTGGAACAGCAAACTGCAAAGAAGGCAAAGCAAGAGCAAGGGAAAGAGCAAGAGAAGCAGAAGATCGAGATCATAGAGAGGAGGCCAGTGTGAAAAGCGAGAAGTATATCGTCACGGGAATGTCCTGTGCCGCCTGCCAGGCCCGTGTCGAGAAGGCGGTCAAGCAGTTGAAAGGGGTCGACAGCGCGGCGGTCAATCTCCTGACCAATTCCATGACGGTTGAGGGTGATGCCCCTGAGGCGGAGATCATCGGGGCGGTCGAGAGAGCGGGCTATGGGGCCAGAAGGCTCGGTGCGAGGGAAGACGAGGACCTTCTCGAGGATCATGAGACCTCGGGCATGATCCGTCGCCTGGTCAGCTCGATCGGTTTTCTTTTGGCTCTTATGTATTTCTCTATGGGCCATATGCTCTGGCATTGGCCCCTGCCCCCCTTCTTCGAGTGCAACCAGCTGGCTGTGGCCCTGGTGCAGATGCTCCTGGCCATCTGTGTCATGATCATCAACCGGAAGTTCTTCATCAACGGCTTCGGCGCTGTGCTGCACGGGGGGAGCAATATGGACACCCTGGTGGCTCTGGGGTCCGCGGCTTCCTTCGGCTGGTCCCTCTTCGCCTGCTTTATGATGACGGATGCCACAAGAAGAGGTGACGGGGCCGCCATCATGGACTGGATGAACAATCTCTATTTCGAGGGGGCGGCCATGATCCTGGCCCTGATCACCGTGGGTAAGACCCTGGAGTCCTACTCGAAGGGGAGAACAACGGACGCCCTAAAGGGACTCATGAAGCTGGCCCCCAGGGAGGCTACCCTGATCAGAGCGGATGCCGAGGGACGGGAGAGCCGGATTCTTGTTCCCATAGAGCAGGTAGCCGTTGGGGATATCTTCCTGGTTCGCCCCGGCGAGAATATTCCGGTGGACGGTCTTGTGCTGGAGGGGTCTTCTGCTGTAGACGAGTCCGCACTGACCGGGGAGTCGATTCCGGTGGATAAGGCGGCAGGGGACCGGATCTCAGCGGCCAGCAGTAATAAATCCGGCGTTTTAAAGGCCCGGGCCACCCGGGTGGGAAGGGACACGACCTTGAGCCAGATCATCCGGATGGTCTCTGACGCCTCCGCGTCAAAGGCTCCCATTGCCAAGGTCGCAGACAGGGTCTCCGGAGTCTTCGTTCCGCTCGTGACAGGAATCGCCCTTGTCACTCTGATCGTCTGGCTCTTAGCGGGAGCAGACTTTGGCTATGCTCTGTCCAGGGCGATTTCCGTGCTCGTGATCTCCTGCCCCTGCGCCCTGGGACTGGCGACCCCCGTGGCGATCATGGTGGGAAACGGCAAGGGAGCCAGGGAGGGAATCCTCTTTAAGACAGCTACTTCTCTGGAGATGACCGGCAGGACGCAGATCCTGGCGCTTGATAAGACGGGAACAATCACCCGGGGAGAGCCAAGGGTGACGGACCTGATCGCCGCAGAGGGGCATAGGGAGGAGGAAGTCTTAGAGATGGCCTTCTCGCTGGAGATCCTGTCCGAGCATCCACTGGCCAGGGCGATTGTAGAATACGGGAAGGAGAGAGGAGTGACCGCCAGGCCGGCGGACCGGTTCCGGGTCCTCCCCGGAAATGGCCTGACGGCGCAGATCGGGGGAGAGACAGTGATCGGAGGTTCTCTTAAGTATATCAGGGACCGGGTCGACCTGCCCGAAAGGGTCCAAAAAGAGGCCAGAGACCTGGCGGCCATGGGAAAGACCCCTCTCCTATTTGCCGGGAACAAGACCTATCTCGGGATGATCGCCGTGGCGGACGTTATTAAGGAAGAGGCCCCGGAGGCCATTCGACAGCTAAAGGCTATGGGGGTTCGCGTCGTCATGCTGACCGGGGATAATGCCGTGACCGCCGGGGCCATTGCAGAGCAGGCCGGCCTGGATGACCTAGTGGCCGGTGTCCTGCCGGATGGCAAGGAGAAGGTGATCCGGTCTCTGCAGACTTTGGGAAAGGTGGCCATGGTCGGTGACGGGATCAACGACGCGCCCGCCTTAACCAGGGCCGACTCCGGTATTGCCATCGGCGCCGGTACGGACGTGGCTATCGACGCGGCCGACCTGGTTTTGATGAACTCCAGGCTGACTGATGTGCCCGCGGCTATTCGCCTGTCCAGAGCGACTCTTCGCAACATTCATGAGAACCTCTTCTGGGCTTTCTTTTATAATGTAATCGGAATTCCTCTGGCAGCAGGCTGTTATGTGACGGCCTTCGGCTGGACCCTAAACCCCATGTTCGGCGCGGCAGCCATGGCCTTCTCCAGCGTCTTTGTCGTGGGGAATGCCCTTCGCCTCAACTTCTTTAAGCTCTACGAGCCGAGGGCTGACCGGCCGGGGAGAAAACCCGTCGACGGGAGGGACCTGCGCAGGGTCATTGAGGAGGCAAATGAGAGCCGAGTAAGAGAGGGATTCTCAGAGGACCGGATGGACAGGAAGAGTGAGGAAAAAGGAAAGGAAGGAATGATGACGCAGACAGTAAGAATCAAGGGAATGATGTGCGGGCACTGCGAGGCCACAGTCAAGAAGGCCCTGGAGGCCCTTGACGGCGTTGAGAGCGCCGAGGTCAGCCACGAGGCGGGGACGGCAATTCTGGAGGAGTCCAAGCCGGTTGACGAGGCGGCCATCAAGGCGGCCATCGAGGACAGGGACTACGAGTTCGTGTCACTGGAAGGGTAAAATTGTTTCTTAAAGGAATTAGAATTACTTTGCATGGAATGAACGGTGATATAATAAGAGTATTCAGAAACATGCATATATAGTTTATGAGCCTAATATGGATGAGATGGTGTTGAAGACACAAACTGGTTGAATGAGACTTATGGCGGAAGGAGTGGTTATAATTCGATTGATCTGTCAAATGAAAAAATTCAGGGCCACACCGGTTGGACAACAATGTATGCTCTGACGCGAGCTCTGCAAATTGAATTAGGGATCAGTGTTCCCTCGGATAACTTTGGCACGGGAACGCTATCTGCGCTCAGTAGATACGGTAATATCGGGACTGGGCAGAATGATTCCAATCAGAATATTGTCAAAATTATACAGGGTGGCTTGTATTGTAAGGGGTATTCTGCCGGTGGAATTACAGGAACCTTTGGAGAGCAAACAAGCGCGGCAGTCGTCAAAATGAAACGGAAGTCGGGAGAACGCAATGGATGACGTATTCCGTTATGATAGGCTGATAACAGCATTGAGCAATCGATACAGAATCCGCAAGGCGCTTATTCAAACCGCTTTTGCGTGGGAGCATACTCTTGAGGGACTTGACGATCTTACAAGCGATAGTATGGTGACAAATTATTATGCTTACAAAGAACAGCTGGAACAATGGGAGAATTTGTCAGCAGAACAGAAGGCTCTAATACCAAGGCCAGTGGCGCCGGCATTCGTTCGCACGGATTCTTCCACAGGTCTGTGTCAGATCTTTGCGGCAACTGCGATCAAGGCATGTAATTACGCAATAAGCATAGGCCTTATTCATGAACGAAGCTATGATCAGAACAATTGGCATGACCTATATGAGGTATGGAAAAAACTGCATAATGACGGGGAGTATAATCTCAGTAAATGCGCATTGGTTTTGATGCACAGCGCTTACCTGGTAGGGTTAAGTGCGGATTATTACAATTACGGAGCTGCTGAAACCAAAGCGGTTTTAGCCAGGTATAATGGCACAAATGAGAAGGCAAGAAAATATGGCGAGCGAAATTATGGCCTGTACCAGATCTTCGAAAAATATAATGCATTGGAACGATGAAAGCGGGGCTGATGGTGAAAAGGATAAAAAGCTTGTTGGCATCAATTTTGATCTTTTTGATAAATTTTGCTTTGGGATATGCATTCTTCATACGTATATGTTTAGGAGGACTGCTGCTTATTAATCGCCCAGATGGAATAGAGTATTGTGATCCGCCAGAAGAGCATCTGGCAAATGCCAGCGAGGGGCTTTTGTTTATACTAGGGTATGTTACGATATGGATGTTTGGAAATCTCCCCTGTATAATAGCATTTAAGGATCGCGTTGTCTCACAGAGGCGGTTTATAATTTTACTTTCTATTGGTTTTATGCTTGGCTTTTCCTTGTTTATATATCAGCGCTTGTGTTGCTTTTAGGTATTTGGCCTCTCTGAAACAAGCCTCTTGAGGAGATAGGAATATGAAAAAACTGTCAATTTTATTTGCAGATGGCTGTGAAGAAATCGAGGGCTTGACCGTAGTTGACCTGGCCCGCAGGGCCGGCATCGGGATCGATAGCATTTCCATCAAAGAGGAGACTGAAATCAGGGGCTCCCATGGGATTGTCTTTCAGGCAGACACCTGCATGAGCCGGGCTGCCTGGGAAGACTACGATGGGATCATCCTGCCCGGCGGTCTGCCCGGCACGACCAATCTGGGAGCGGATGAACGGGTGATCAAGCTGGTGCAGGACTTCGCTGCCGCAGGCAAGCTGGTTGCGGCCATCTGCGCCGCCCCTTCTGTCCTGGCCAAGGCTGGGATTCTGTCCGGCAAAAAGGCGACCTCTAACCCCGGCTTCGCGGACAAGATGGGCGACTGCGACTATTTGACCGACAAGGTGGTTCGTGACGGAAATATCATCACCAGCCGGGCTATGGGAACCGCCTTTGCCTTTGGACTGGCCATTGTGGCCTATATCAGGGGAGAAGAGACGGCCCGCGGGCTGGGAGAGGATGTTCTCTATAAGTGAACATCCTCTCTTCTTTCTGTCGTCAAATTTCCTGCTATTTAACTGGGAATATTCTGCTTTTACAAGGGAATATCTCGTCTATCGCAATAGATTCGCCCTTTTTAACATAACAACAGTCTTATATGAGATCAAATGGTTTGATTTCTCTTTGGTATCTTCAATTCTGTACTGATGTTTGAAGGTTACAAAAAACACATGATATTAATGAATTAATTTGAATTAAAGATAAAAAAGTCAGTCTGCTTTGTCGAGAAAATGTGAAAACTATGTGTTATAATCTCGCTAGGAGTTGCGGGGTGTGTGTTCTAGCACTCACGGTTCCTATGTGATTTATTGGCAAGAGCTTATTTCGTTAATTTGTCAGGGAAAATGCGAAAGAAATTTTTTAGCAAAAGATAACTGACAATTTTCGGGGGGGGGTGGGGGTGATTAATGAAGGATAGTTTATAAGATTGCGAAATAAGCCTGATAAATTAACTGCTTTACCAGTCAAGTGAGGAATATTTTGTCGGGCAAAAGAGAGGAGAATGAATAGG
>NZ_DBHIDN010000012.1:0-47602 GCF_057251025.1 Shuttleworthella sp. | reverse complement strand
AGGGTTAAAAGCAGGAGAATTGCACCAAGAAGGACGGCGCGAAGATAGCGGTTGGGGATGAGCTTCTCGGACCAGGTCTCGGTCTGACGGAAGCAGACGCACTCCAGAATGGAGACCAGGCCTGCGACAGCAGCAAGACCGGCAATCGGAAGAGCAGTCAGGAGGGTGAACGCGGGAATGGATCCCAGGTCGTAGCCCGCATTGGGAAGCCGGAAGAAGTAGATGGCGATGCCTCTGGCTACAAAGGAAGCCACAACACAGGGAACCAGGGCGGCATAATGCATGATGCCGACGGAGACAACCTCCATGGCGAAGATGGCGGCCGCAACGGGAGTTCCGAAGACCGCGGAGAAGACGGCGGACATGCCACACATAATCATGACGTGCTGATTGTGCCGGGGAAGGCGGAAGGTCTTTCCCAGATTGTAACCGATGGATCCGCCTAGCTGGAGAGCGGCTCCCTCCCGTCCGACCGAAGCCCCCAGCATGTGGGAGAAGATGGAGGAGAAGAAGATGGCCGGAATCATCCGCTTTCGGATGTGGTCTCCGGACTGGATCGAGGATATCACAAGGTTCGTTCCGGCGGAATTGTCCCCATCCAGAAGATGGTAGTAGAAAAAGATGGCCGCTCCGCCGATGGGGAGGAGAAAGATCAGCCAGGAACAACTGCTGTGAAGGTCGCTTGCGATCCCGATCCCGATATTGAAAAGAGAACCGATGACACCGGCAATAATTCCGCAAATGACAGCAAAAAAAATCCACTTGAGAGTCATCCAGGTCCGGTCTAAGTTGATACGAGCAAGCTCCTTGATGCGGTCTCGACTCATGGGATCCTCCTTCAGCCGTATGTCAAAGTGCAAGGAAAGAGACTGTGGTGTCTATGGCGCACAGTCCCCGGGTGTTTCTATTATAATTCAGTATAGGAAGAAGGAGAGGCGACTGCAAGTCAAAGGGGAGAATTCCGATGGAAAGGGGAGGAGAAGTTGATGGGGTCGAGGCAGCACTTGTGCTACAATAGCAGACACGCGAAATCGAGACCAAATCGAGACCGATTGCGTCGGAAAGAGGGTTGCAGTAGAGCATGAAGACAAGAGTATATATTGACGGACAGAGCGGGACCACAGGTCTGCAGATCTATGATCGGATCGGGGCCAGAGGAGATCTGGACTTGCTTCGGATTGATGAGGACAAGAGGCATGATCCGGAGGAAAGACGCAAATTCCTCAATGCGGCAGACATTGTCTTCCTCTGCCTGCCGGATGAGGGAGCAAGAGAGGCGGTCTCCTTGATAGACAATGACAGAGTCCGTGTCATTGATGCCTCCACGGCCCACAGGACCGCTCCCGGATGGACTTATGGCTTCCCTGAGCTGTCAAAAGAGCAAAGAGAGAAGATTGCGGCATCAAAGCGTCTTGCAAATCCGGGCTGCCATGCCACCGGGCTGATTGCGGCGGCAGCCCCCCTGGTTCGTCTGGGGATCCTGCCGGCGGATTATCCTCTGACCTGTTATTCTCTGACCGGCTATTCGGGCGGTGGAAAGAAGATGATCGCAGACTATGAGGCGAAAGATCGGGACAGGAGCCTGTCTGCCCCCGGCCTCTACGGACTTAACTTAAGGCACAAGCACTTGCCGGAAATGAAGGAGGTCGCCGGACTTTGCTATGATCCGGTCTTCCTTCCTGTGGTTGATGATTACTACCGGGGAATGGCAACGACCATTCTCCTGCAGAATCGCCTGCTAAAGGGACAGCCGTCTGCCCGGGAGATCCGGCAAGCACTGGCTGACTACTACGGAGGGGAGTTCTTTGTGAGCGTCCGCCCGTTCGCGGAGGCAGGCAGGATCCACGCCAATGGTCTGGCAGGGACCAATCGTCTGGAGCTGATTGTCGGCGGGCGCGGGGATCAGACCCTTGTGACAGCCCTCTTCGACAACTTGGGGAAAGGAGCCTCCGGCGCAGCAGTGCAGAATATGAATATTATGCTTGGCCTGGATGAGACCCTGGGCCTCTTGTGAGAAAATCCGAGAAAAACATCGACAGGGAGTGAATATGACAGGACATCCGAAAGCAAAAATGGCGCAGCTTGCACCGGGAAAAGAGGACGAGAGGGACTTGAACAGAAGAAGAGAACTGGCCCGGACCTGTATCCGTCGGCTCAAGAATCTCTATCCGGATACCAGGACAAGTCTGACCTATGAGGATGCCTGGCAGCTTCTGGTCAGCCTGCGTCTTGCGGCCCAATGCACGGATAAGAGGGTGGACCAGGTGACGCCAAAGCTCTATGCTCTCTATCCGACCATCGAGGCAATTGCCGGGGCCCCGGTGGAGGCCATCGAGCAGATCGTCCACCCCTGCGGCCTGGGCCCATCCAAGGCCAGAGACATCAAGGCCTGCATGACCATGCTTCATGAGGTCTACTCGGATCGGGTGCCGGATACGATGAAGGACTTACTCCGCCTGCCGGGGGTGGGAAGAAAGTCGGCCAATCTGATCCTGGGAGATATCTTCGGGAAGCCGGCTGTGGTGACGGACACACACTGCATTCGCCTCGCAAACCGCATCGGCCTCGTGAAGGACTTAAAGGAACCGGTCAAGGTGGAGCGGGAACTCTGGAAGGTCCTGCCGGACACGGAGGCAAATCAGTTCTGTCATCGCCTGGTCGATCACGGGAGGGCTGTCTGCACTGCCAGATCTCCCAAGTGCGCGGACTGCTGTCTGAGTGATATCTGCGCTTATGGGCAAGCTCTCCTGAAATCAGAATGATACCTGAAATATGTACAATAATTCAGGAGATAAACTGTGCAAACCGCTAAAATTCAATCAAAAGCATTTCCGAACTAAAAGAGATGTTATAATCATTACAAGTAACAACCATCTACGGAATAGGAGAAAGGCCTATGATTAACACATCCGTGATTTCCTTAATGATTGGCAGCTTGGTAATGGCTCTTGTGATTGGCTTGGGCATCTGGTTCAATAAGCTGAATCAGACCCGCTGGAGTTAGGGGGTGAGCGTATGCTGATGGAATTTGCAGTTGTATTTATCGTAGCGGTTGGCGCTCTGGCCATGTATGACTGGATTCGGATGACAAGCAATTAGTCATATGAGAAGTGCATACGCACCTTTCTCGATGAGCGCGGCAGGAAGCCGGTCCTCCGGGACCGGCTTCCTGCTGTATGCAGAGTCCGAGGCGATGCTGTAAACGCAAGGATGTCGTAAGTCGCAGGACTTCCGTCCCGGGAATCTTTTCCGGAACTTCAGATCATTTCCGGGAGCGCTTTTCTTCGGAAAGGCGCTCCTTTCCTATGTCGAAGGGCGTCGGATCCTGACCGGGTGTGGGACAAAGGCTGTGGATCGGAGCTCTTTCAAATTCTTGTAAATAAAGGACTTGATACTATAATAAAAGAATACAGAAAGAAGAATTCTGAATATCTATGAAGAGGTATTTTTCTGATGAAATTTGTAATTCAAAGGGTGGGCCATGCTTCCGTAACCGTAGATGGGGAGAACATTGCCGGGATCGGCAGGGGCTTTCTGGTCTTGATCGGAATATCCCCCGAAGATGACAGGGAGACTGCAGATCAGATGATTCGCAAACTCATCGGAATGCGCATCTTCGAGGATGGAAGCGGAAAGACCAATCTGGCTCTTGCCGATGTGGACGGACAGCTGCTTCTGGTCAGCCAGTTCACGCTCTATGCAGACTGCAGGAAGGGCAATCGGCCCTCCTTCAGCGGCGCTGCCGATCCACGGACGGCAGAGGCACTCTATGACTACATTGTCACTCAATGCCAGCTTCGCATTCCGCATGTTGCGAAGGGAATCTTCGGGGCAGACATGAAGATTGAGCTTTTAAATGACGGACCATTTACCATTGTGCTGGACAGCCGGGAACTCGGCCATCCAGACCGAATGCGTAATGACGCAGCGCCTGCAAAGGGAGAATCCACCCGGTCTGCGGGCGTCAGCGGATAAGAGGGTATATCTATGAAGACCAGGAAGGTGAGAGTGAACGAGGGCATTTTGGAGGGGGAAGAGACTCTGTCCTATGCAGTCTTTCGCGGCGTGCCCTACGCAAAACCGCCCGTTGGACCCCTGCGCTGGAGAAAGCCGGAGCCGCCGGAACCCTGGGAGGGGGTTCGGCAGGCCGTGGCCTTCCCCAATCGGCCGGTTCAAAATGATCAGGGCAAGGGATTCTACAGGAAGGAGTTCTACAGCAATCCGGAGTTTCTTCCCCCGATGTCAGAGGATTGCCTCTACCTCAATATCTGGACCCCGATCAAGAAGAGGGCGGAGGAGGGGGCTTATCCGGTGGCCGTGTGGATTCACGGGGGCTCTTTCCTGGGCGGATATGGCTCGGAGATCGAATTTGACGGAGCGGAGTTCGCCAGGCGGGACGTGATCCTTGTGACCATTAATTACAGACTGGGTCCCCTGGGTTTTCTGGCCTTGCCTCAGCTTGCCGTGGAGAATCCCGAGCAGACGACCGGCAATTACGGTATCTTAGACCAGCTTGCCGCCCTCTCCTGGTTAAAAGACAATATCGGATCCTTCGGCGGTGATCCCAGACGGGTCACTGTCTTCGGGCAGAGCGCCGGGGCCGTGAGTGTACTCACCCTCTGCAACTCCCCCCTGTCCCAAGGCCTCTTCTGTCGGGCTATCATGCAGTCCGGGGGAGGCCTGGACAATGGTCTGATCTATGACCTGCACCGGGAGGAGGCCTATCGGATCGGAGAGATGCTGATGAAAGTCTGTCGCTGCAAGACGCTGGGGCAGATGCGCGAACTTCCGGCAGACGTTCTCTATAAGAAGATGCAGCTTGTCATCGGAAAGATCCGTCGGCTTCCCTTCTCACCCATGTGCGATGAATACGTGCTCCCCGGAACCTATGACGACAATGTGCGAGAGGGGAGGATCGCGGATATCCCCTATATGCTCGGCTCCAATGCCAATGACATTCTCTTGAGACGACACGGGGTCGGCCGCCCGGACGGGCAGCTCTATCGGGGCTGTATTGACTGGGCTCTGGCCAGGGAGGAGACTTCCGACCGGAAGACCTATCTCTATTATTTCAACCGGTCTCTGCCGGGAGACAGGGGAGGGGCATTCCACTCCGCGGAGCTCTGGTATGTCTTCGGGACCCTGGCCCGGTCCTGGCGTCCCTTCGAGGAGTGGGACTACGAGATCTCCAGTGCCATGATCTGTGCCTGGTGCAATTTCATTAAGTACGGTGACCCAAACGGAAGAGAGGGATGCGGGTCTTCTGACTGGAGACCCTATCGGAGGGAGGACCCCTACATCAAGGATTTCGGTTAGACGGCTTGCGGGGCCGGGCAGGTGCCAGAAACTCGGACAGTCAGAGACCGTCCCGCCAGTAAGAAACAACCCGGATATGGGGCAGGAAAAGATATGATGGACACAAGCGCGATTTTGGAGAAAATGCGATATCCCCGTCCGCAGATGGTACGGGACAATTACCGCATCTTGAATGATGGATGGACTTTGGACAAAAAGCCGATTCAGCTTCCCTTCCCGCCGCAGGCGGCTGCCAGCGGTTACATGGGGGAGATCGGAGACGATCTCTGCTATGAACTGAGATTTTCCCTCCGCCTGGGCTGGCACAATCAGAATGGAGAGATGATCCCATACCCTCTGCGGTGCTCGGAGCAAGAAGGCGGCCCAAGAGAGGGAGGCGCAAGGGGGAAGAGGGGGAGGATTCTCCTTCACTTTGGCGCCGTTGATCAGTACTGCCTTGTCTTTCTCAATGACCGGCCGGTCGGAAGCCATAAGGGCGGTTATCTCCCATTTACTTGTGATATCACGGACGCCCTGGGGGAGGACAATGTCCTAAGGGTTCTCGCGAGCGATTCGCTCTCATGGATCTATCCCTATGGCAAGCAGTCAAAGAAGCCCAAGGGCATGTGGTATACTCCGGTCTCCGGAATCTGGCAGGATGTCTGGATGGAAGCAGTCCCCGACCGGTATGTGGACCGGGTCCTGATCCTTCCGGACCAAAAGGGGGCCCTGGTGCGGGCCTATGACGTGAGGGGAGACTTGATGGACATCGACCGGATCAGCCTGTCTCCCTCAGCAAGCCGGGAAAGCGGCTTCACTGCCCACCCTCTCTCCGACGGCTCGGTCCGCCTTGACATGGAGGATCCCCATCTCTGGTCGCCGGAGGATCCCTATCTCTATTGGCTCTGTCTGCAGGTGGGGGAGGACCGGATAAAGACCTATCTGGGACTTAGAACCATCTCTATGGAGGGGGGAAAGGTCTGCTGCAATGGAAAGGCGGTCTACCTGCATGGTCTTCTGGACCAGGGCTATTGGCCGGAGGGGATTTATCTGCCTGCCGGTCCGGAGGGCTATCTGAGGGACATCCGGGGGGCCATGGACCTGGGATTTAACTGTCTGCGCAAGCACATCAAGGTGGAGGCAGACCGCTTCTATTACGCCTGCGACGCCATGGGGATGCTGGTCCTACAGGACATGGTTAACAGCGGCAAGTATGACTTTATGCGGGATACCGTCCTGCCGAACTACGGCAAGCAGGATCGGTTGGATGACCCGGCTCACGCCCTGCGCCTGCCGGGAGAGGAGGAAGAAGAGCGAAGAGCGTTCTTCGAGCAGCATGTGACAGAGACCATCGATCAGGTCAGGAACCACCCCTCGATTATTGGCTACACCATCTTCAATGAGGGATGGGGTCAGTACGATGCAGACCGCCTCTATCAGCTTGTCAAGGGGAGGGATCCGGATCGGCTGGTGGATGCGACCTCGGGCTGGTATGCACAGAAGCTCAGTGATTTCGACTCGCAGCACAACTATCACAGGAGCTTCTGCCTGAGGGCCGGGGACAAACCCCTCTTCCTGTCCGAGTGCGGGGGCTATACGCTGGCCGTTGCGGGCCATTGCATGCGAAAGAAGCGCTATGGATACGGGACGGACAAGAAAAGTTCTGCCGAGCTGCAAGAGGCGATCGAGAGGCTCTATCGGGATATGATTATTCCGGCGATCGAAAGCCAGGGACTGGTGGGAAGTATCTACACCCAGATATCCGATGTGGAGGGGGAGATCAACGGGCTCTTTACCTACGATCGGGCTGTCTGTAAGCCGGACCGGGGACGGATGCGGAAGCTGGCAGATGAGTTGGAGGCGGCTTTCCGGCAGGCACTCGGGGAAGCGTAAGAGAGTCCTAAAGAGTACGGAGCGGGCGAAAAAGGTGCACCTGAGGTTTATTTCTGTTACACTGATAGGGCTTTTTTGGAGGCGCTAAGCCCTGCCTGAAATAGGGAGAGGATCAAGATACTGCCAAGAGCATGTGAAGCAGAACTATCATTGAGGAGATATAACCATGGATATGGATATGAATTTTCGCAGGAAGCTGCCCATTCCCAAGGAGATCAAGGAGCAGTTTCCCCTCTCATCCGAAAGGGCGAGAGATAAGGAAAAGAGGGACGAGGAGATCGCTGCCATCTTGCGGGGAGAGAAGAATAAGCTTCTGCTGGTGATCGGCCCCTGCTCTGCGGATAATGAGTCGGCGGTCTTAGACTATATGATTCGCCTAAAGAGGGTGCAGGATCGGGTGGAGGACAAGATTCTCATGATCCCGAGGGTCTACACGAACAAGCCGAGGACGACCGGACTCGGTTATAAGGGCATGCTGCATCAACCGGATATTCACAAGCCGGAGGATATGCTGGCCGGTATTCTCGCAATCCGAAGGATGCATATGCGGGTGGTCGAGGAGACCGGTTTTACTTGCGCGGAAGAGATGCTCTATCCGGAGAACCACCGCTACTTGTCCGACCTGCTCAGCTATGTCGCCATCGGAGCCAGGTCAGTGGAAGACCAGCACCACCGCCTGGTGGCCTCGGGACTCGGAATCCCTGTCGGCATGAAGAATCCGACCTCAGGTGATTTCTCCGTTATGATGAACTCGATTATCGCAGCCCAACATGGGCATGATTTTCAGTACCGGGGCTGGGAGGTGAGCACCCCGGGGAATCCCTATGCCCATGTCATCCTCCGCGGCTATGTGGACCGATTCGGGATGAACCACGCCAATTACCACTATGAGGACCTCCGTCGTGTCGCAGACCTCTATGAGGACCAGGGGAATCTCAAATACCCATCCATCATCGTCGACTGCAATCACAATAACTCCGGGAAGAAATACCTGGAGCAGATCCGCATTGCTAAGGATGTCATGCACTCCTGCCACGTCAATACGGATATTCGCGGCCTTGTGAAGGGCCTCATGATTGAATCCTATCTCGAGGACGGAGCCCAGGGCATCGATGGCGGGGTCTATGGAAAGTCGATTACAGATCCATGCCTGGGCTGGGACAAGACAGAGAAGCTGATCCTGGATCTGGCGGATCTGGTAGAGTGAGCAGGCGGGCAATCAGATGAAGACATGGCATCAGGACCTCTTTCTTGACCGATGGTCCAAGGAACGGCCCAGACTCCTGGGCTTTGAGGGGGAGAGAGAGTCCGCAGTGGCAATTCCCCTGGTAGAGACGGAGAATGGACCCGGCATCCTCTTTGAAGTCCGATCATCCAATCTGCTGGCCCAGCCGGGGGAGATCTGCTTCCCCGGCGGCGGAATCGAGGGAGAGGAGAGCCCGGCCGAAGCGGCGGTCCGGGAGTGCTCGGAGGAACTTCTGATCTCTGCGGACCGGATACATCTGCTGACCCAGTTGGACGGGACCCTGGGGCCCAGCGGCGGTCCCATGTGGGCTTTCCTGGTCCGACTGGAGGATTATGAGGGGACCTATTCGAGAGATGAGGTGGAGGAGGTCTTCAGCCTGTCCTTTTCGGAGCTGCTTGCGGCAGAGCCGGTCATGCACAGTGTCTCTATGAAGCCGGTCCCGGATGACGGATTCCTGGATTTGATCGGGCATGCCTATGGCTGGAAGGGAAGGAAACAGTCCATGCCCTTCTATCGCTTCGGTCCCCACCTGATCTGGGGGGCGACCGGACGGATCCTGAAGAATTTCCTGGATCGGATCCGGGCTACAGAAGAGATCTGATTTCAGAGAAAAAGGGTTTCAGAGAAAAAGGATTTCAGAGTAAAAGGATTTCAGAGGAGGATTCCGGGGGAGGGATCCTCCGAAATATCATCCGGTCTTGCGGTGTGAATGAATTTATGATTGCAGTTGCTATGTCAAATGAGTATAATAACTATGTCAACTGACATGCAGGATTAGTACATCGGTAGTACATCAGCTTCCCAAGCTGAGGAGGCGGGTTCGACTCCCGTATCTTGCTTTGTAAAAGCCCCTGTTTCAAGGGCTTTTTCTTTTTGAAGGTCATGTTTTGAAATCGAGTCATCTAAAATGATATGAATCCCAGCATTTTCTCGGTCGGCACGGTCTGAAAATATTAAATGTAGCAGCAGTCAAAAGCCTTTTCATGTCATCATCAATAAGCTTCCTTGAAAGGAGGCCATGTTTGTATGTGAGAGCAATTGACATACGCATAAAAGGCGCATAAAATAAAGACAATAAGCGAGGAGAGCAGATCGAGAAATCATTCCAAGACATAGAGAAGTGAATGAAAGTCTGGCCAGGTCAATTCTTAAAAAATGGGGGCTCTGATAGGGGCTATTTCTTTATAGTATAAAATCAGGAGGATGCCATGAAAAATAAAGTGATATATCCAACGCTAATCAAACAGTATGATAATGCATATCTGGCCTATATCCCGGATTTGGATATTATGACGGAGGGCAAAGATGAATATGATGCGATTTCTATGGCCAGGGACGCAATCAGTCTGCTCGTCATGTCTTTGCAAGACGAGCATAAACCGGTCCCTTCCCCCTCATCGGCACAAGCTGCCATTGCATGTGCCGCGAAAAGAGCAGACGAAGAAACAAATTTTACGGATGCTATGCTTACCTATATTGACGCAGACGTTGCGGCATATCGTCTAAAGTACCGAAATCACGCCGTTAAAAAGAATTGCACGATTCCTGCCTGGATGAACGAGGAGGCAACCGCTTTAGGGTTCAACTTCTCTCAAATTCTCCAGGAGGCCTTGGCTCAAAAATTGGGAACAAAATAATCCACTGAATTGGATTAGGAGTAAATTGATTTCTCGGTTTCGACTCCCGTGTCTTGCTTCTTTGAAAGTCCCTGATTCAGGGGCTTTTTCTTTTTGAAGGCGTATGTTTTGTGGGCATATTTCGGCCAAAGAGCTTGAAATACAAAGCGGCAAGGGCTTCGGAGAGGGGATGAGATTTTCTGCTTGACAGGTCATTGGGAAGCAAGTATCATCTAAATATAAACACATGAGCATATAAGCATATATAAATCCGAAAAGGGATTCGGGCTTACTTGATGACTTGTGTGTTGAAGGAGGGAACAGGCAGAGTACAGATCGGATTCATCCGAGGAGAGGAGCCTATCATGACAAAGTCCTACAAGATTGAAGTTGACTGCGCAAACTGCGCCAACAAGATGGAAGAGGCGGCGCAGAAGACACCCGGAGTCAAGAGAGCCACGGTCAACTTCATGATGCTTAAGATGAAGATAGAATTCGAAGAGGGGGCAGACCCCGCACAGGTTATGCCCCTGGTTCTCGCCAGCTGCAAGGACGTAGAGGATGACTGCGAGATTTACTTCTGATTCGCCGAGGGAGAGCTTTATGCGTTATTTCCGTGACTTGAGTCATAAACAGCAGAGGGCGTTCAGAAATATTCTGATCGGGGGCCTCCTCTGGATTGTGATTGCCCTCCTTCCCCTTCCGGGGGGAAAATGGGAGTATGTCCGCAGGGGACTCTATCTGATCCCCTATTTCCTTCTGGGTTGGTCCGTGATCAAGAGCGCCTTTCGCAATGTTGTCAAAAGACACCCCTTAGACGAGGCCCTGCTCATGGGAGTGGCCACGATCGGAGCCATGGCCCTGGGGGATTTTCGCGAGGGCGTGGCGGTAATGCTCTTCTATCAGATCGGAGAGTTCTTTCAGAGTGTCGCTGTCGGTCAGAGTCGGAAGAATATCACGGCCCTGATGGATATCCGCCCGGACTACGCCAACCTCCTGCGGGAGGACGGATCCACAGAGAAGGTGGATCCGGAGGAGCTGGAAATCGGATCTGAGATCCTCGTGAAGCCCGGCGAGAAAATCCCCATTGACGGACTCGTCCTGGACGGGACTTCCAGTCTGGATACGGCCGCTCTGACCGGGGAGTCTGTCCCAAGAGAAGTGAGTCCCGGTTCGAACGTCCTGTCCGGATGCATCAATCAGTCCGGGCTTCTGACCATCCGGACGACCTGTGAATTCGGGGAGTCCACCGCCTCCAAGATCTTAGACATGGTAGAGAATGCCTCATCCCATAAGTCCAGATCCGAGAACTTCATCTCCAAGTTCGCCAGATATTATACTCCGGCGGTTGTGTACTCTGCCCTGGCTCTGGCGTTTGGGGGCCCTGTCGTGCGCCTTGTCATGGGACTTGCACCCGACTGGGGCGACTGGATCTACCGGGCCCTGACTCTCTTAGTCATCTCATGTCCCTGCGCCATTGTTGTCTCCATCCCCTTAAGTTTCTTCGGGGGACTGGGAGGAGCCTCTTCCTCCGGGATCCTCATCAAGGGGTCCAACTATATGGAGACCCTGTCCAAGGTGAAGACTATTGTCATGGACAAGACCGGCACCATCACCAAGGGATGTTTTGAGGTCAGCGGTCTCCACCATGCGATCTTTGACCATGACCAGATGCTTCGGCTGGCGGCCCATGCAGAGGCCAACTCCTCCCATCCGATTTCAAAGTCTCTGGCAGAGGCCTATGGGAAGCCGATTGACTATACCGCCATCGGGGAGGTCAAGGAGATCTCGGGCCAGGGTGTGATCGCAGAGGTAGATGGGCATGAGGTCTCCTGCGGGAACAGCAAGCTGATGGACACGGTGGGAGTAAATTTCCTGGAGTGTCACTCCGTGGGGACCATTGTCCACATGGCTGTGGACGGCCGTTATGCCGGCCATATTCTGATCGCAGACCGAGTCAAGGAGTCCTCCAAGGAGGCAATGGCAAGGCTTAAGTCCCTTGGCGTGAGAAGGCTTGTGATGCTGACCGGGGATGAGGAGCGCGTGGCCGGGAATATCGCCGGACAGGTGGGCATTACGGAGGTGAAGGCCGAGCTTCTGCCCCAGGATAAGGTGGCTGCCCTGGAGGAGATCCTTTCCGAGAAGAGGGAGAAGGAGATGGTTGCCTTCGTCGGCGACGGAATCAATGATGCTCCGGTATTGACCCGGGCCGATATAGGCATTGCCATGGGAGCCATGGGGTCAGATGCCGCCATTGAGGCCGCAGATGTGGTCCTGATGGACGATGACCCCTTGAAGATTGCAAAGGCCATCCGCATTGCGCAAAAATGCATGCGGATTGTCTATGAGAACTTAATCTTCGCCATCGGAGTCAAGCTGACCTGTCTGGTCTTAGGGGCTTTCGGTATTGCAAATATGTGGCTTGCGATCTTCGCGGATGTGGGAGTGATGGTTATTTGTATTCTGAACGCAATTCGAGTACTCTTTGTAAAGAAACTGTAGAAGGTCTCCATGAGGTCTGTTATGAAAGCTTTTGACATCAAGGAAGAGTCCATGCAAAGCCTGGCTGAGCTCTTTAAAGTCTTCGGTGATATCACCCGGATCCGGATCCTCTGTGCCCTCGGCACAGGGGAGATCTGTGTCAGCGATCTGGCGCAGGAACTCGCCATGACGCAACCTGCTGTGTCCCACCAGCTTAGGATTCTCAAGAACACCCGCCTGATCAAGGCCAGAAGAGAGGGAAAGCAGATCTACTACTCGCTGGCGGACGCGCACGTGTCCAGTATTATCGGAACCGCTTTGGAGCATGTGGAAGAGGAATGAACTGTGAATTCGGATGAGAGTATGAGGGGCGGGAGGAGACGAGAATCAATTAATTCTTTGGATCGGACCGGTGAGATAGAGCGGAGCATCATCAAGAAGTTCAAGAAGGACATCTGGTGCAAGTTCACCCGGGCGATCAATGCCTACGATATGATCCAGGACGATGACAAGATTGCCGTCTGTATCTCCGGGGGCAAGGACTCCATGCTCATGGCCAAGCTCTTCCAGGAACTTCTTCGCCACGGGAGGCAGAACTTCAGCCTGGAATTTCTCGTCATGAACCCGGGCTACAATGATGAGAACCGGCAGCGGATTCTTGACAATGCGAGATTGCTCGGAATTCCCATTCATATCTTCGGCTCTTCGATCTACGATATCGTGGCCGAGGAAGAGATAGAGCATCCCTGCTATCTCTGTGCCCGCATGCGGCGGGGCCATCTCTACGCCGAGGCCAGGGACTTAGGCTGCAACAAGATTGCCCTGGGGCATCATTTTGACGATGTGATAGAGACCATCCTGATGGGAATGCTCTATGGGGGACAGGTGCAGACCATGATGCCCAAGATCCGGTCGACCAACTTCAAGGGCATGGAGTTGATCCGCCCCCTCTATCTGATTCGGGAAGCCGATATCATCCACTGGGCCGCCTACAATGATCTCAGCTTCATCCGATGCGCCTGCCGCCTGCTTGAATCCTCACCGGACGAGGACGAAGATCGGGCCGGATCCAAGCGGGATGAGGTCAAGGCCCTGATCCGGGAGTTGAAGAAGACGAATCCCTATGTGGAGAAAAACATTTTCAGAAGTGTAGAGAATGTCAATTTACAGACGGTGATTTCCTACAAGGAAAAGGGGGTCAAACACGACTTCCGGGAGTGGTACAATGAGAGACAGGAGTCCTGAGGGACTTCTGCCTTTTTAAATTCTATCTTGATGAGGATCACACCATGGCAAAACAGAAAAACCCACAGCTTGGCCGCTTGCAGTCCTATGAGCGGGAGAACTCACGGATTAAGCTGCATTTTGAGCACTTTGAGGCCTATGTCGACGTCCTGAGAGAGGACCTGCTCAAGCTTTTTGTGGCCTATGAGAGCGAAGAAGACAGGTCCTTTGCGGTGGAGGGTGACTTGCATGAGAAGACGGACTTCTCGGTGATCGAGGGGGATCTTCCGGAGTCCAGGCTGACTGTCAGGACCAAGGCCCTTTCCCTTGTGATCGGGGACGACTTCTCTAATGCGATTTATGATGCGAAGGGACACCTGCTGGCAAGAAGCGCGGACAAGGAGCAAATCAGGCCGGAGCGGATGACGCCCGAGACCAGAGAGAAGATCTTGGGGAGCGACTCCGCCCTAAAGACCCTGATGGACGAGGAGGGGCACGAGAATCCCCTGGAGCAGATCGAGAGGACGCCTGCCTTTCTTGTGGCCCGCGAGTTGCATGCGGATGAGCACTTCTACGGACTGGGCGACAAGACCGGATTTCTGGACAAGCGGGGCTATGCCTTTGACAACTGGAATACGGATATCCCCCTGGCCCACACCGAGCAGGTGCCTGCCCTCTACAAGTCCATTCCCTTTCTCATTGTCCGTAGAGACGAGGGGATGCTGGGATTCTTCTACGACAACAGCTACCGGTCCCATATCGATCTGGGGCGGGATCATTCTCAGATCTACTATTATCAGGCGGATGGGGGCAATCATGTGGAGTATATCCTCTACAGCCCCGACATGGTGGGCCTGGTCTCTCTCTACACGGAGCTGACCGGCCGTCAGCCCCTGCCGCAGCTGTGGACTCTTGGCTACCAGCAGTCCCGCTGGGGTTATGACTCCGCCCGCAAATTCCGGGAGATCGCCGATCAGATGCGCCGTTACCGCATCCCCTGCGATGCCCTCCACTTTGATATCGATTACATGGACGGCTACCGGGTCTTCACTTGGGATCAGGCCAACTACGGGACCAGACCGCAGGACCTGTTGGATGACCTGCACCAAAGGGGATTTCATGCCGTCCCCATCATTGATCCGGGAGTCAAGCAGGATCCGGGCTATTTTGTCTACGATGAGGGAGTCAAGGGGGATTATTTCGCCAGGGACCGGGAGGGCAAGGTCTATGTCAATGCCGTCTGGCCCGGTGACGCCGTCTTCCCGGAGTTTGGCCGCAGGGAGGTCCGCGACTGGTGGGCGGATAAGGAGAGGATTCTGACAGACTGGGGATTTGACGCCTGCTGGAACGATATGAATGAGCCGGCCTCCTTTCGCGGGGAGCTTCCCCCGGATGTGGTCTTCCACGATGAGGATCGGAAGGCGACGCACGCAAAGATGCACAATGTCTTCGGTCAGCTCATGTCCAGGGCCAGCCATCAGGGGCTTAAGGAGGCCAATGGGAAACGGCCCTTTGTCATCACAAGAGCCACTTACGCCGGCGGTCAGAAATATTCCACGGTCTGGACCGGCGACAACCAGTCTCTCTGGTCGCATCTGCAGCTGATGGTGCCCCAGCTCTGCAATCTGGGCCTGTCCGGCTTCTCTCTGGCAGGAACGGATATCGGAGGCTTCGGAGGAGATTCCAATGGAGAACTGCTGGTCCGCTGGGTCCAGGCGGCGGTCTTTTCTCCCCTCTTCCGAAACCATTCCGCCATGTTCTCTCTCTTCCAGGAGCCCTGGCAGTTTGGGGACGAGATCATGGACATCTATCGGAAATATGTGGAACTGCGCTATCGGATCCTGCCCTACCTCTATGATCTCTGCCGGATGACCGAGTTCACAGGACTTCCGGTCATGCGGCCCCTGGTTCTCCACTATCCGAATGATCCCAATGTCTTTAAGATCAATGACCAGTTTCTGGTGGGAGAGAACCTGATGGCAGCTCCCATCCTGGAGGAGGGGAAGACCAGGCGGCTGGTCTACTTCCCCGCAGGGACCTGGTACGATTATTTCAGCGGCAGGCCCTATGAGGGAGCTTCTTATCACGCGGTTGAAGCAGACCTGGATCAATTGCCCATCTTCGCCAGGGCCGGGGCAATTATTCCCAACTGGGAAGTCATGCAGTATGTGGGAGAGCGGGAGTATGACCGCCTGATCTTAAAGGTGTTCCCGGGGCAGGGGGCTTACCGCCACTACAGGGACAACGGCGAGGACTTCGACTATCGGCGGGGCAAGGTGGATATCTATGAGTTCTGCCAGGACGGGGGCCGCTTGTCGGGGCGGCAGACGGTAAATGGTTACGGTCACCCCTATGCCCACATCCGGGTGGAAGAGCCCCTAAGCGGAGAGAGCTACGACCTAAAATAAGCTCGTTTCGGCCAGGCTCCCGGCGGACAGGGATTTGACAGCTCAGACCATGGCTGGTAGGGACAGAGGAGAGAGATGAATCAGCAGCTCCTGGATGAATTGCGGCGAATCAGCCCGGAGGAAGAGGGGATTCTTGCGGGCAAGGGCCCGGACTCGGATATCTATACAAGCAGGAAGGCAGATATGGTTGATGCGGCCAAGCTCTTGGAGCGGGGCCGTCTGATCACCGTCCGCCCGTCAACCCGCTTTGCCTATTTTCCCCCCCACCGCCATAACTATATCGAGATGGTCTATATGTGCCAGGGCCTATCTCACCATGTCGTGGACGGGGATGACATCCTCTTAAAGGAGGGAGAATTGCTCCTCCTGTCACTGAAGGCCAGGCAGGAACTCTTTCCGGCCGGAGAGGAGGATATTGCTGTCAATTTCATCGTCCTGCCCCAATTTTTCGACGAGGGTCTTCGCATGCTGGGAGAGACGGAGAGCCCCCTCAGGAATTTCCTGGTCAATGCCCTCCAGGGGCGGTCGGAGGTCTCTTATCTGCATTTTCGTGTGGCGGATATCCTGCCCATTCAAAACCTGCTCGAGAACCTGATCTGGAGTCTCTGGAAGCATGAGGCCAACCAGAGGGCGATCAACCAGGCCGCTATGGGCCTGCTCTTCCTAAACCTGGTCAATTACTCTGACCGGATCCGCTTTGAGCCGGGCAAGAGAAGAGCCAGCCTGCAGCTGGAAATACTCAATTATATCGAGGACCATTACGTGGACGGAGATCTGGCGGACCTGGCAGAAGAGTTGGGCTATGACTTCTTCTGGCTGTCAAGAAAGATCAAGCAGCTGACCGGCCGCAACTACACGCAGCTCGTTCAGACCAAGCGTCTGCAGCAGGCAGCCTACCTCCTGACCCAGACCTCCATGCGGGTGGACGAAATCGGCCTTAAGGTGGGTTATGAAAATCGGTCTTATTTCTATCGACTCTTCAAGAAGGAGATGGGGGAGACGCCCAGGGCATATCGGCTGAGCCACAGGATCGGGATTGCACCCACGGGTTCCCCCTGACCGACCGGCAAAGGACGCACAAATAAGGACAGTTTTCACACAAAAGCTGTCCTTTTTTTGTTGCCGTTTCGAGGATAGGATGGAGGCATAGAAAGGAGGGGGTCGATGAGCAAATACTATCTGGCGGTTGACATCGGAGCTTCCAGCGGCCGCCATATTCTGGCCCATCTTGAGGACGGATCCATTCAGCTGGAGGAGATCCACCGCTTTGCCAATGGCATGACCAAACGACAGGGGCACCTGACCTGGGACCCGGTCCGACTCTTTGCGGAGATCAAGCAGGGAATGGCCAAGTGCAAGGAGGCGGGAAAGATCCCGGAGTCTGTCAGCATTGACACCTGGGGGGTCGACTATGTCCTGATTGACAGCGAGGGAAAGCAACTTGGAGAGGCTTACGGCTACAGGGACGGGAGGACGGAAGGCATAGACAGGGAGGTCTATGAGACCATCTCTGAGGACAAGCTCTATGCCAGAACCGGAATTCAGAAGCAGATCTTCAACACGATTTACCAGCTTGCCGCAGACCGGAAGATGCGTCCCGCCCTTCTTAACCGGGCGGACGCCATGCTGATGATTCCGGACTACTTTCACTTCCTGCTCTCAGGCGTCAGGGCGCAGGAGTACACCAATGCAACAACCAGTCAGCTGGTAGACCCAAGGACCAAGGACTGGGACTGGGATCTGATCGACCGACTGGCCTATCCGAGGCGGCTCTTCCAACCCATGACCCGGCCCGGGACCTGTATCGGAGACCTCCGCCCGGATGTCAGGGAAGAAGTCGGCTATAACTGCAGGGTCGTTCTGCCGGCCAGCCATGATACCGCCTCTGCGGTCATGGCGGTACCGGGGGAGGAGGACAGGCTTCTCTATATTTCTTCCGGGACCTGGTCTCTCATGGGAACGGAACTGGCTGAGGCCAACTGCTCTGCCAGGAGCAGGACTGCCAATCTGACCAATGAGGGGGGATATGAGTATCGCTTCCGCTATCTCAAGAACATCATGGGTCTATGGATGATTCAGTCTGTCCGCAGGGAAATCGCCCCGGAGATGAGCTTCGGGGAGATCTGCGAGCTCGCCGCCAGGGAGGAGATCCGGTCGATTGTTGACGCCAATGATCCCCGTTTCCTGGCCCCGACCAATATGGCGGAGGAGGTTATGAGGGCCTGCGAGGAGAGCGGGCAGGAAGTTCCCCGGGGGATTGGCGGCTTGGCCAGTGTCATTTATCATTCTCTGGCTGCCTGCTATGGGAAGACGATCAGAGAGCTGGAGGAGATCAACGGCGTCTCCTATGACAGGATCCATGTGGTCGGCGGCGGAGCCAATGCGGATTTTCTGAATCAGCTGACCGCAAAGGCCACCGGAAGAGAGGTGCTGGCCGGCCCGGTTGAGGCCACCGCAATCGGGAATATCCTGGCCCAGATGATCTGTTTCGGTGATCTGAAGGATCTGAGGGCGGCCAGAGCCCTGGTTGGGAAGTCCTTCGAGATCAAGCACTACCGGCCCTAGAGACATAGGGATATACAGAGGCATGATATAGAGACGCAGAATCATACAGAGACCGTAATTGATAGGACGGGCTGCGAAAGAAGAGAGGAAAGGAGCAAATATGAGCGCAAGATACGAGGCGGCAAGGGAGGCATATGCCGGGTTGGGCGTTGATACCGACAAGGCCATTGAGACTTTAAAATCCGTTCCCGTCTCCCTCCACTGCTGGCAGGGGGATGATGTTCTTGGATTTGACCAGAAGGGGAGAGGATTAAGCGGCGGCATTCAGACCACCGGCAACTATCCCGGGCGGGCGAGAACGCCGGAGGAACTCTTCTCCGATATCGAGGAGGTGCTCAAGCTGACTCCCGGCACCAAGAAGATCAATGTGCACGCAAGCTATGCCGTCTTCGATGAGGAGAATCCATGGGTGGACCGGGACAAGATCGAGCCCAGGCATTTTAAGAAGTGGGTCGACTTCGCCAAGGAGCACAAGATCGGCCTGGACTTCAATCCCACCTTCTTCAGCCATCCCATGGCCAAGGGATTGACCCTCTCTTCCTGCGATGAAGAGATCCGCAACTTCTGGATTGAGCACGGCAAGGCCTGCATCCGCATCTCCAACTACTTTGCGGAGGAGACCGGTTTTCCATGTACCATGAACATCTGGACCGGGGACGGGTTCAAAGATATTCCGGCCGACCGGATGGGGCCGAGAATGCGCTACAGGGATTCGATTGAACAGATTCTCTCCGAACCCTATGATTTTGCCAAGGTAAAGCCCTGCGTCGAGTCCAAGGTATTCGGCATCGGTGTCGAATCCTATACGGTGGGGTCTGCTGAATTTACCCTCTCGTTTGCGGCCGCCCATCCGGATAAATGCATGCCTCTGATGGATAACGGTCACTATCATCCGACCGAGATGGTCAGCGACAAGATTCCGGCCCTCCTCTGCTTCTATCCGGAATTCGCCCTCCATATTACCAGGCCTGTCCGCTGGGACTCGGACCATGTTGTCCTCTTCGACGATGAGACCCGGGAGATGGCCAAGGAGATAGTAAGAAATGATGCCCTGGGCCGGGTCAATATGGCCCTGGATTTCTTCGATGCCTCGATCAACCGTATTTCCGCCTGGACGACCGGCTTTAGGAACTGGCAGAAGGCCCTCCTCAATGCAATGGTTCTCCCCAATCAGATGTTAAAGGACCTGCAGGATGAGGAGAACTTCACCAAGCTCATGGTTATGCAGGAGGAATTGAAGCTCTTCGATTTCGGTGCTGTCTGGGAGGAGTATTGCAGGCAGGAGAATGTCATCTCTGACCGGTCCTGGTATAATGAGGTCGAGCGCTATGAGAGAGAGGTCCTGGCTCTTCGTGGTTAAGGGGGACCCGGCTCTAAGTCAAGACAAGTTGGGAAGGAAAGGACAGGAGAGAGTATGAATTTCTTGGATGCGAAGTTCGTCAACGGATTTATCCATATGGGAGATGACGGGTGGAAACAGGGCTGGCACGAGAGAAATGGCGGCAATCTGACCTATCGGGTCAAGCCCGAGGAGGTAGACCTGGTCCGTGAGGACCTTGATCCACGGGAATGGGAGCCCATAGGCACCAAGGTCTCTGACCTGGCCGGGGAGTATTTCCTTGTGACAGGATCCGGCAAGTATCTGCGCAATCTGATCATCCATCCCCAGGATACCATGGCTATGATCGAGATCGACGGGAAGGGAGAGAACTACCGGATTGTCTGGGGGTTGGCCAGCGGCGGAAGACCCACCTCAGAACTTCCCTCCCACCTGATGAATCATGAGGTCAAGAAGAAATTGACGAATGGGAAATACCGGGTGATCTACCACTGTCATCCGGCCAACACCATCGCCCTGACCTTCGTCCTGCCCCTGGCATCCGAGGCCTTCACCAGGGAACTCTGGGAGATGGCCACGGAGTGCCCGGTTGTCTTCCCGGATGGGATCGGCGTCGTCCCCTGGATGGTTCCGGGCGGAAGAGAAATCGCCATCGCAACTTCTGAGTTGATGGAGAAGTACGATGTGGCGATCTGGGCCCATCATGGAATCTTCGCAGCCGGAGAGGACTTCGACTCCACCTTTGGTCTCATGCACACGGTTGAGAAGTCTGCGGAGATCCTGGTCAAGGTCCTGTCCATGACGCCCAAGAAGCGGCAGACCATCCAGCCGGATCAGTTCCGCCAGCTGGCGGACGCCTTTGGGGTAGAGCTTCCCGAGCGCTTCCTCTATGAGAAGAAATACGGAGATCTCTGAGGGAGATGCAGGGGATGGATGCCCGTCCCTATGGGCAGCTGACCCGCCTGACACAGGCCGGTGATCTATCCGACACAGGTCAGCAAACCGTCCGATACAGACCGGTAAACCGTCCGATACAGGCCGGTGGCCTGTAAGATATACAGGAAATATGAGAACAGGCAGAGCAGCTAAGAGGAGAGGAAAAGGAGGCTCATATATGGCAAATCGGATCGTATTAAACAACATTTCTTATCACGGGGCAGGGGCAATTCGAGAAATTGTCCCCGAGATTCAAAGAGGCGGATATCGGAAGATCTTTGTCACTTCGGATCCCGATCTGGTCAGGTTCGGGGTGACAGCCAAGGTGACGGACCTCTTCGAGGAGGCCGGAATCGCCTACAGTCTCTATGACGGCATCAAGCCCAATCCCACCATTCAAAATGTCAAGGAGGGGGTCAAGGCTTTCCGCGAGGCCGAGGCGGATATGATTGTGGCGATCGGCGGCGGATCATCCATGGATACGGCCAAGGCAATTGGCGTGATTATCAGCAATCCCGAGTTCGAGGATGTCCGGTCTCTGGAGGGAGTCGCTCCCACCAAGAATCATGCGGTTCCGACCATTGCTGTTCCGACCACGGCTGGGACGGCAGCAGAAGTTACCATCAACTATGTCATTACAGATGTAGAGAAGCAGCGGAAGTTCGTCTGTGTTGATACCAATGACATCCCGGCAATTGCGGTCGTCGATCCGGAGATGATGTCCTCCATGCCCAAGGGCCTGACTGCTGCCACCGGCATGGATGCCCTGACCCATGCCATCGAGGGATATACCACGAAGGCAGCCTGGGAGCTGACGGATATGTTCCATCTGGAGGCGATCAAGCTGATCGGGCAGAATCTGCGCGCCGCTGTCAACAATGAGCCCGAGGGACGCGAGGGAATGGCCATGGCAGAGTATATCGCGGGCATGGGTTTCTCCAACGTGGGACTGGGTATTGATCACTCCATGGCCCACTGCCTGTCTGCCCACTACGACACGCCCCACGGCATGGCCTGTGCTCAGCTTCTTCCCCTGTCTATGGAGTACAATCGCGATTACACCGGAGATAAGTACCGGGAGATCGCCCGGGTCATGGGCGTCTTAGGAGTCGACTCCATGAGCCGGGAGGAGTACAGGGATGCGGCGATCGCCGCGGTCAGACAGCTCTCAGAGGATGTCGGGATTCCCCAGAAGAATGACAGAATCAGGGAGGAGGACCTGGAGATCCTCGCCGCAGATGCCCTGGCTGACGCCTGCTGCCCCGGAAATCCCCGAGAGGTGACAAAGGAAGATGTCATCGCCATGTATCGCAAGCTGATGTGATTTATCTTCGGGAAGGGAGATCGGCCGGCTTGTCTTTTGGCTGGCTTTGAAGAATAAAAGAGGGGAGCTGATCTCTCCCACTCCAAGAGCGCCTGCGCAGAGGAGAGGGAGAGGTCAGCTCCCTTTTTATCTGCCTGCTCTTTGGGTCTTTGAGATTCTTATGCGGATCAGGCGTTTCCTATTGACTTAGAGGGTCTGTCAACATAGTCTATAAGCACTTTGGGTCCTGCCAGGTGAGCCGCGGGAACAGAAGAGAATAAAGAGAACAGAAGAAAACAGAAGGGAGAATCTCTGCCATGACCATCACCCAGCTTCGCTACGCCATTGCCGTCTCGAATGCCCGTTCCATGAATGAGGCCTCCCGGGAACTGTTTATCTCCCAGCCCTCCCTGTCGGCGGCAATCAAGGAGTTGGAAGAGGAGATCGGCACAGACCTCTTTCGGAGGACCAACCGGGGAATTCAGATTACGCCGGAGGGCAAGGAGTTTATCGGATATGCCCGCCAGGTGGTAGAACAGTATGAGCTTCTTGAGTCCCGCTATGTGACCAAGGACCAGGTCAAGACCAAGTTCTCCGTCTCTGCCCAGCACTACACCTTCGCCGTGCAGGCCTATGTGAATACGGTCCGCGCGTTCGGCATGGACAAGTATGAGTTCGCAATCAGTGAGACCAAGACCTCGGAGGTGATTGACGATGTCAAGAATTTCCGATCCGAGATAGGAATTCTCTATCTGAATGACTTTAACCGCAAGGTCCTGACCAAGCTCTTCAAGGAGAATGATCTGGTCTTCAATCCGCTCATGGACTGTCATATCTATGTCTATATGTCTAAAAACCACCCTCTGGCGGGGAGAGAGTCCATCAAGCTGCAGGAACTGGATCCATACCCCCTGCTCTCTTTTGACCAGGGCCAGTTCAATTCCTTCTATTTCTCAGAGGAGGTCCTTTCGACCTACGACTACAAACAGGTGATCAAATGCAATGACCGGGCGACCGTCCTCAATCTCATGGTGGGCCTGAACGGCTACACCCTCTGCTCAGGCCTGATCTGCGAGGACCTAAACGGCAGTGACTACACTGCGGTCAGGTTGAAGAGCAGCGAGATCATGCGGGTCGGTTATCTGATTCGAAGGGGGATCGCACTCTCACCCATGGGACAGCGCTATGTGCAGGAGCTTGAGGCCTTTAAGAATCAGGTTCTGGATTAAGCGGAGCCTTTCTGAGAAAATGGTTGACTTGGACGGAGAAGAGGACATAAAATAGGCATGTAAAGAAATTCCTAGTAAATATACTAATTTACTAGGAATAAAATAGAGACAGAGAAGAGGAGGAAATCATGAGAAAAATATGCGACAGTATCACGGAGTTAATCGGGCAGACCCCTCTCTTGCGGGCCGGCCGCTACAGCAGAGCTGCCGGTGTCACAGAGGGGGCGGTATATGCAAAGCTTGAGTACTTTAACCCGGCCGGCTCCGTCAAGGACCGGATTGCCGAGGCGATGATCAGGGATGCGGAGGAGAAGGGACTGTTAAGAGAGAATGCGACCATTATCGAGCCGACATCCGGGAATACGGGAATCGGCATCGCGGCAATTGCCAAGGCAAAGGGCTACCAGGCCATCCTGACCCTGCCCGACACCATGTCCGTCGAGCGCCGCAAGCTGCTCACGGCCTACGGGGCTAAGCTGGTCCTGACCGAGGGAAGCCGGGGAATGAAGGGAGCGATTGCCAAGGCGGAAGAACTGCACAAGGAGATCGAGGGCTCTGTCATCTTAGGCCAGTTTGAAAACGGGGCCAATCCAATGGCCCACTACAGGACCACCGGGCCGGAACTCTGGGAGCAGACCGAGGGGAAGATTGATGTCTTCATCGCCGGAGTCGGCACCGGTGGTACCCTGACCGGAGTCGGGAAATACTTGAAGGAGAAGAAGCCGGAGGTCAGGATTATTGCGGTCGAGCCGACCGACTCTCCGGTTCTCTCCGGGGGCAGCGCGGGTCCCCATAAGATTCAGGGGATCGGGGCCGGCTTTATCCCCCAGACCCTGGACACATCGGTCTATGACGAGATTATCAGGGTTTACAATGAGGATGCTTTTGCCGAGGGAAAACGGTTCGCCCAGACGGAGGGGGCCCTGGTGGGAATCTCCTCCGGTGCTGCTCTAAAGGCAGCTGTTGAGCTTGCCAACCGGCCGGATTATCAGGGGAAGACCATTGTTGCCCTTCTTCCCGATTCCGGTGACCGCTATCTGTCCACGGCCCTTTTTTCTGATTGATCTGACAGACCGGGCCTGACGGAGCGAACCTGACGGAGCGCAGCTGATGAGCGCGGCCCCGGGGATCCTCTGTCGGCCCCGTCAGAAAGCGGACGTTCAGATAGGACCAGCAGGACCGGCCGAGAGGAGACCGGAGGGAGAGGAAGATGAAGATTTCAACCAAGGGGCGCTATGCGCTCCGGCTCATGCTCGACCTTGCGACCTACAATACGGGAGAACCGGTCAGCATCAAGGATATCGCCAGAAGGCAGGAGATTTCCGAGAAGTACCTGGAGCAGATCATTTCCGTCTTGAAGCGGGCGGGATTCGTCCGCAGTGTCCGGGGGGCGGGAGGCGGCTACTTGCTGACCAAGGACCCGAAGGACTACACTGTCGGCATGATTTTTCGCCTGACAGAGGGGAGTCTGGCCCCGGTCGAGGGCCTGGATTCGCCGTCGCCCGACTTGGATGACCATCCGGAAGAGATTACTTACCTGGTCTATCAGGAGATCTATGACGCCGTCAATCGCGTCGTTGACGGCATCACACTGGCAGATCTGGTCGAACGCCGGCAGGAACTGGCAGACCACTATGTCATCTGAACTCGCCCGGGAAGAATTTTATTATAGGGTTTTTCTATATCGGAGTCTTATATTTACAAATTACCCGGGGGACAAGCCCCGTGTTATCTTAGTGTGAGACTCAGTAAATACAGCAATCCATGAACTGAAGGAGGATCATACTCGATGAAGGCAGTCAGAGAGTTAAAGGACCGCGATTTGAAGTTTGAGACAAGGGCTCTTCATGTGGGACAGGAGACGGCAGATCCGGTGATGGATTCCAGAGCGGTTCCCATCTACCAGACGACCTCATTCGTCTTCGATAACTGTGATGATGCGGAGGCCAGGTTTGCGCTCAAGGCCGCCGGCAATATTTACGGTCGCCTGACCAACCCCACGGAGGACATCTTTGAGCGAAGGATCGCAGCCCTGGAGGGCGGTGTGGCGGCCCTTGCGGTTGCCTCAGGTGCTGCGGCCGTGACCTATGCCTTCAAGGCCCTGGCCAAGGCCGGCGACCACCTGGTATCGGCCAATAATATCTACGGGGGAACCGCCAATTTCCTGGAGCACACCTTCAAGGACTTCGGGGTGCGGACGACATTTGTAGATCCGGGAGATCTGGAGGGGGGCAGAGGCCTCCATAGGGGACCGGACCAAGGCCCTCTATATTGAGACCCTGGGCAATCCCTCCGGGGAAGTGGTTGACATTGAGGCATGGGCCGATCTGGCCCATAAGCATGACCTACCCCTCATTGTAGACAATACCTTCGGGACCCCCTACCTGATTCGTCCCATCGAATACGGGGCGGATATTGTGGTTCACTCGGCCACCAAATTCATCGGGGGACACGGGACGACCCTGGGCGGAGTCATCGTGGACGCAGGGAGGTTCGACTACGCTTCCGGCAGATGGCCCTGGCTCTCGGAGCCCAATGCCTCTTACCATGGCCTGGTCTTTGCAAGGGATACCGCCCCGGCGGTTATCGAAAGTTATATAAGGTCGATTCTTCTTCGCGACGAGGGCGGCTGCATTAGCCCCGTCTCTTCCTGGATTCTCCTGCAAGGGCTTGAGACCCTGTCTCTTCGCGTGGAGCGCCAGACGGAGAATGCCCTACAGGTGGTTGAATTCCTAAAAAGCCGTCCGGAGGTCGAGCACATCAGCCATCCCTCCGTCTCTTCTGACCCGGTCCAGCAGTCTCTCTATAGAAAGTATCTGCCGAAGGGGGGATCTTCAATCTTTACCTTCGACATCAAGGGGGATGAGAAGAAGACCAGAGACTGGATCGACAGCCTGAAGCTCTTCTCCCTGCTCGCAAATGTCGCGGATGTCAAATCTCTTGTGATCCACCCCGCCTCAACGACGCATTCGGAGAGCTCCAGAGAGGACCTGGCCGAGATCGGCATTCGGGGCAACACGGTCCGCCTGTCAATCGGAACAGAGCATATTGACGATATTATTGAGGACCTTGCAGAGGCATTCGAGGCGATCAGAGAGTGATGCTGAGGGAATAAGCCTATGCCGCAGGCAGAAAGGAACACACATGTGTGAGAACAAGTCTTTTGATCTACTGACCCTGGGAGAGATTATGTTGCGCCTGACTCCGGCCCTCAATGAGCGCCTGAACGGGGGGGAGATCATGCTGCGGACTGCCGGCGGCGCAGAGATGAACGTGGCCGCCGGCGTTGCTATGCTGGGACTCCGCACGGGGGTCATTTCAAAACTCCCGGCCAATGATCTGGGCGATTTCATCAAGCGGCGGGTTCGTCAGAGCGGAGTCAGTGACGATTTCCTAGTCTATGATCATGACAAGAAAGCCCGCCTGGGTGTCTATTATTACGAGTACGGGGCTTATCCGAGAAAGCCCCGGATCGTCTATGACCGAATGGACACATCATTTCGGACACTGCATATCGGAGAATTGCCGCCCGCAATATACACGAGCACCCGCTGCTTTCACGTCTCGGGCATCACGCTCGCCCTGGGAGAGCAGATCCGAACCAATGCCATTGAGATTATCAGGCGCTTTAAGGAGGCGGGAGCGCTTATTTCCTTTGATGTCAATTTCAGGGGAAATCTCTGGAGTGGGCAGGAGGCCAAAGCTTGCATCGAACAGATTCTGCCCTACGTGGATATCTTCTTCTGCTCTGACTCGACGGCCCGCCTAACCTTCGGCAAGGAGGGGGATGTCAAGGAGATTATGAAGTCCTTCACGAGAGAATACCCCATCCGCCTTGTCGCATCGACCGAGCGGAAGGTCTTATCTCCAAAGAGACACAACTTCGGATCCAAAATCTATGCCAGGGATACGGACACATTCTATGAGGAAGCTCCCTACGAAAACATTGATGTTGTGGACCGGATCGGGTCGGGGGATGCCTACCTGTCCGGTGTCCTCTATGGCCTCTTGGCAAATCCGGGAGACTATCAGAAGGCCCTGGAGTACGGCAATGCCACGGGGGCTTTCAAGAATACTGTGCCCGGAGATTTGCTGAATACAGACCTGGCAGAGATCGAGGGAATCATTAGAGACCATAAGGCGGTCGGAGTCGTCTCTGAGATGGACCGCTAGGAGCGGATGAGGGCCGATGAGGGCTGATGGCGTCTCCCGGGAGATCAGCAGTTGCGGTAAAAAGGGGCTTATTATAGAATAGTAACTGTAGTTTGCGGCTCTCTTAGGCAGCCGTCTTATCGCAGAGAAGAATGAGCCGAAGGGGACAGGAGATACTTATGGAAAAGCGCAAGAGCAGCGATGATCTGATCAATGCGGGTCAGGACATCTTAGACTCTGTCAATTATGCGTTGAACAGCGGTGACTATTCCAAGTTGACATCCGATATCTCAAAGACGGTTAACCAGGCCACCAGACAGGTGGCCTCTTCGGTGTCCTCTTCCATGCGGGCAGACGGTCAGATCGGGCAGGCCGCGAGGAAGGTCCAGGAGAGCGCTTCCAGGGTCTTCGGGAACAGCGACTTTCGAACGGAGGTCAACCGGGTCTTCGGAGGCGTCTCTGACCGCAAGAACAATTTTCTGGCCAGAGATATCTCACAGATGACCGGTCTGGGCAAGCAGATTTTCGGATGGTCTGGCTTTGGACTCTTTCTCTTCCTCTCCATTATGTTCTTTACACTTATGCTGATTCCGGCGATTCGACCGGTCGGATTTATAGGAGGACTCAGCTTCTCCTTCGCCGCCGTTGCCTCCCTTCGCATGGCATTCATCGGCGCCAAAGATCGTAAATTAGTAGATATTTACCATCGTTATGGCAATCTGATTCGGGACAGGGAAGCAATCAGTATTCAAGATCTGGCCGGCCTTGCGGGTCAGAATGAAGAAGAGGTCAGGAACAATCTCAAGCAGATGCAGGAGAAGGGCTACCTTCCTCTGATTCACTTTGATAAGGATAAGTCTACGATTATCCTGACGGACCGGGCCTATCAGCAGTATCTTGACTGGGAGAAGGAGAACGAGGCCAAGAGGGCGCAGGAGGCAAGCATGTCACCGGCTGAGCGCGAGGTTCTCGCGCTGACCCGGGAGGGAGAGAAGTATATCAGAAATGTCAGACAGGCCAATGACCGCATCTCGGACCATGCCATGACATCCAAATTGGACCGGCTGGAGAAGATCATGCAGAATATCTTCGAGAATGTGAAGAAGCATCCGGAGTCTGCAAGGGACATCCGCCGCATGATTGACTTTTACCTGCCGACGATTCAGAAGCTCTTAAATGCCTATATTGAACTTGACAGTCAGCCCGACCAGCTCGAGAATGTCAAGAGGACCAAGCTGCAAATTGAGGAGTCTATGGATACCATCAATGACGCCTTTGAGAAGCTCCTGAACGATCTCTTCCAGAATGTTCTCTTTGATGTCAGCTCGGATATTTCCGTGATGGAGACGATGATGAAGCAGGATGGCCTGTCGGGACAGAGCATTCGCGACTACGAGAATGGACTTCAGTTCGGGACAAGCGCAGGAGCGACAGCCTCCGGATCCACCCGGGCGTCAGAGGGAGAGCCTGCTGAAAGATCATAGAGCAAAATGATAGAGATGATAGAGAAAGATGAGAGGTGAGACTATGGCAGAGTTGGAATTCAACCAGACGAATCAGCAGCCGGCACAGGCCGAGGCGGCCGCGCAGGTTCCCGCCCAGGCACCGGCAGAAGAAAGCCGGGACCAGGGAGCAGATCTTAGCTTCGGAGGCCCCGCGGCTCCCCAGATGGCCCTTGCATCAGATCCGGGAGAGGTCAAGATGGATGACTCAATTCTGAGTCCGCAGGAGAGGGCCCAGGCAGAGGCTTTTGCCGACAAGATCGATCTGACGGATTCGAACGGCATTCTGAACTACGGGGCCGGGACCCAGCAGAAGATGGCGTCTTTCTCAGAGCAGACCTTAAATTCCGTCCGCAATAAGGATATGGGTGAGGTCGGAGATATGATTACCAACCTGATCGGGGAGCTGAAGAATTTCGATGCGACGGAGCAGGAGAAGGGCTTGTTCGGGATCTTCCACAAGGCTCAGAACCGGATCGAGACCCTCCGCACCAGATACTCCAAGGTGGAGACCAATGTGGGAACCATCACAAGGGAGCTGGAGAAGCACCAGCAGACCCTGCTCAAGGACATTGCCATGCTGGACCAGATGTATGTGATGAATCTGGACTATTACAAGGAACTGACCATGTACATCATTGCCGGGAAGAAGCGGCTGGAAGATGTGCGGAATGGTCAGCTCAAGGAGCTTGAGGCAAAAGCGGCTCAGTCCGGAACTGCCGAGGATGCGCAGGCAGCCAAGGACCTTGCCGCCCAGTGTGACCGATTCGAGAAGAAACTCTATGACCTGGAACTGACAAGGACGATTTCCGTCCAGACAGGCCCGCAGATTCGCATGGTTCAGTCCTCCGACACCATGATGGCGGAGAAGATCCAGACCACCATCGTGAATACCATCCCCCTCTGGAAGAACCAGATGGTGATTGCCCTTGGCGTTGAGCATGCAACCCAGGCCGCCAAGGCGCAGAGAGAGGTTTCCAATATGACCAACGAGCTGCTGCGCAAGAACGCTGATAAGCTCAAGGTAGCCACCATTGAGGCCGCCAAGGAGTCAGAGCGCGGCATTGTGGATATTGAGACCCTCCAGCATACCAATAACCAGTTGATCTCCACCCTGGATGAGGTTATGCGCATTCAGAAGGATGGTAAGACCAAGAGAGCTGATGCAGAGAAGCAGTTGATCGGTATCGAAAATCAGCTTAAGGAGAAGTTGCTTCAGGCAGCCCATAATTGACGATCGACCTGCTGCAGGCAGATCGCCGGTCAGACAGAAGAAGCCCCCATTCCTGCGGATGATGTTCCGCAGAAATGGGGGCTTTCGAGTGCGATATGAAGCGGATTGAGTTTTCAGACCAGTCAATTACTGTCCCTGAAAGCCTTCCAGTTTGCTTGTGCAGTATCCGCAGCGGGTTGCCTTGATCGGAATCATACGCTTGCAGTAGGGGCATTCCTTTTCGGTCGGTTCAGAGGCTTTTGCTTCCTCGGATGTGTTCTTGCCGCGCTTGGCCTTGGCAACTGCCTTGATCATCAGGAAGAGGACGAGAGCGACAATGAGGAAGTTCAAGATGGCGGAGAGAAAGTTCCCGTAGGTCAGTTGGGCTCCGGCCAGCTTGACGGACAGCTTGCTCAAGTCATCGCCGGTGAAGAGAGCGATGAGGGGATTTAAGATATCCTTTACCAGGGAGTCGATGATGGCCTTGAAGGCGGCGCCGATAATGACGCCGATGGCCATATCCATCACATTGCCCTGGGCAATGAATTCCTTGAATTCAGACATAAATTTCTTCATAGAGACTCCTTTTCTGTGTTATATCGCCCCCGCCTTCCCGGGGGACAGGTATCGACTGATTTTCTTATTATAGCGATGAGCCGGGAAAAGGGACAGGTTTTTTTCCTGGCATTCGCCCTCATTTGATTTCCGAGTGCCTTCCGTCTTCTTCTGCCGGCCGGCGGAAGATAAATATCCCATAAATGGCATACATTACATGCTATTCTTCAATCACAAAGAGCAAGGGCGGGGACAAGGAGTCCTGTCCGCCGGATCAAGCGGTCAACGGGAAGGAGCTTGGCATGAAGGGATATTACACAGGTGAGGGATATATGGGCTATATTTCAGACGGATATATGCTCTTTTCCAGCGAGGGCGAATACGAGGAGTACTGGGAGACGATTCTCCCCTGCGGTTTGCAGGAGACAGGTCTTGGTGGCATAATAGGGCCAGTGTGATTTTCAGACGAGAGGTATCCCATGGCAGACCAGAGCAAACTCCTCCTTATTGACGGGCACAGCATCTTAAACCGGGCCTTCTACGGCCTGCCTGATTTGACCAATGCCCGGGGCCAGCACACCAATGCCGTCTATGGCTTTTTAAACATTATGTTTAAGACCCTGGAGACGGAGAAGCCGGATTATCTGACTGTCGCCTTTGACCTGTCGGCCCCTACCTTTCGCCATAAGATATTTGCCGATTACAAGGGGACCAGAAAACCCATGGCCCCGGAGCTAAGAGAGCAGGTCCCCATGATCAAGCAGATGCTTGCGGCGATGGGGATTGTTGTAGTGACGAAAGAGGGATTGGAGGCCGACGACATCCTGGGAACCATCTCCCGGATCGGAGAGGAAGCCGGGATGGAGGTAGCCATTCTATCAGGGGACCGAGACCTCCTGCAATTGGCGACCGACCGGGTCAAGATTATGATCCCAAAGACCAGAAAGACCGGAACGGAGACAGAGGTCTACCATGCCCGGGAGGTGAGGGAGGCCTACGGAGTCAGCCCACTGGAATTTGTTGATGTCAAGGCTCTCTGGGGAGATGCGTCGGACAACATCCCCGGAGTCCCGGGGATCGGAGAGAAGACTGCCTCCAATATCATTGCAGCCTATGGCTCAATCGAGAGGGCATATGAGCACGCAAGCGAGCTGAAGCCGCCCAGGGCTGCCAGGAACCTGGTGGACTTTTGGGATCAGGTCAAACTCAGCAAAACGCTGGCGAAAATTAATGTCACCGCCGACATCTCCTATGATCTCGCCTCTGCCAGAATCAAGAATCTCTTCACCGAGGAGGCCTATGATCTCTGTAAGGATTGGGATTTCAAGAATATTTTGCCCCGCTTTGACAAGGCCGGGATTGAGACTGAGCAGGAAGACCTGACCGAGCATTTCACAAGACTTGCGTCCGAAGAAGAATTCAGGGCGATGATCGAAGAGGCCAAGAAGAGCCAAGAGGCCTGGCTTGGAGTCGGACTTCTGCTGAGAGACCATTCTGCGGCTGAGGCGGGACGAATGCAGGCGCTCGCTCTCTCCTTCGGGAATGAAGTCTACTATGCCAAGGCGGACGAAGAGCCGGACCAGCTGACCCTCCCGGGCATAGGAGACAGGACTTGTACGGGACAGGGAATGGATGAGGATCTTCTCAGGGAGGGCCTTCAGTCTCTTGCCGATGCCGGCAAATGCCTGGCCTTCCCGGATCTGAAGGAGTCCCTGTCGCAGTTTCATCCGACAGACCGGAGTAAGACCTTCGACCTGCAGATCGCCTCCTATCTCCTCAACCCCCTGGCCTCCTCTTATCCGACGGAGGATATTGCCAGAGATCAGCTGAATCTCAGAATTCCCTCTCATGCGGAACTCTTCGGCAAGAAGAAGGCAGATCAGATCTTCGATGATCCGGAGGAAGAGGACCATCTCATGCACGATGCCTGCTACCGGGCATATGTCGCGTCCAAGGCGCCGGAGAAGCTCCTGGGGAGGCTCGAAGAGGAGAAGATGCGCTCTCTTTATGAGGATGTGGAACTTCCTCTGGTCTATACCCTCTATGACATGGAGACAGAGGGGATCGCTGTTGAGAGGGAGGCGCTCAAGGCCTACGGACAGCAGCTGGTCGGCCGCATTCATGAGCTCGAGGCAGATATATACAGGGAGGCCGGAGAGACCTTCAATATCAATTCTCCCAAACAGCTGGGAGAGATCCTCTTCGGTCAGCTGGGCCTGCCGGGAGGAAAGAAGACCAAGACCGGCTTCTCCACGGCTGCGGAGGTGCTGGACCAGCTGGCCCCGGAGTTTCAAATCGTAAGAGATATTTTAGAGTACCGGCAGCTGACCAAACTGAAGACGACCTATGCGGACGGCCTGGCCAAGGTGATTTCGACCGATGGACGGATACACACCAGCTTCCAGCAGACGGTGACAGCGACCGGCCGCCTCTCCTCGACGGAGCCAAATCTCCAGAATATCCCAATCCGAATGGAACTGGGCAAGGAAATCCGCAGGGTATTCCCGGCCGGGGAGGGTTGCGTCTTTGTAGACGCCGACTATTCTCAGATCGAGCTGCGGGTCCTGGCACACCTGTCGGGCGACCCCAATTTGATCCGGGCCTACAGAGAGGGCAAGGATATTCACAGAGCGACCGCATCTCTGGTCTTTCAGACCCCCTTCGATGAGGTGACGGACCTGCAGCGGTCCAATGCCAAGGCGGTGAACTTCGGGATTGTCTACGGCATATCCGCCTTCGGACTGGCCAAAGATCTAGGGATTTCAAGGAAAGAGGCGCAGGACTATATTGACGGTTATTTTGCCGCTTATCCAAAGCTACACGACTATCTGAATGGCCTGATCGAATTCGCAAAGAGGGAGGGCTATGCGGTCACCCTCTTCGGAAGACGCAGGCCTGTCCCCGAGCTGAAGAACTCCAACTTCATGCAGCGGCAGTTCGGCGAGCGCGTGGCTATGAATGCGCCTGTCCAGGGGACCGCCGCAGATATTATTAAGATCGCCATGGTGCGTGTGCACGACCGGCTCGAGAGAGAAGGCCTCGGGTCCCGGCTGATCCTGACGGTTCACGATGAACTTCTGGTCGAGGCCCCGGTCGGAGAAGAAGGGAAGGTCAGAGAGATTTTGGAGCAGGAGATGAAGGGGGCCGCAGATCTGGCGGTGGAACTGGAAATTGATACGCACAGTGGCAGGAACTGGTATGATGCCAAGTGATTTCCATTGTTCTTGCAGGCCGGTCAGATGCTATACTGGGGGAGAAACAATTGAGAGTAATCGGGGTGACCGGCGGTGTCGGCGCGGGGAAAAGTCAGATTCTTAACTTCCTGGAGGAGGAATACGGGGCCTATGTCCTGAGGACGGATGAACTGGCTCGAAATTTGATGCTTCCCGGGACGGACTTAAACCGTCGCCTGCAGGCCCTCCTCGCAGGGCGGGGGGGATTCGACCGGGATGGAAAGCTCCTTCGCGGGAAGCTGGCGGACCTGATTTTTGCAGATCCGGGCCTGCGTGCGAGGATGAACGGCCTGATCCACCCTGCCGTCAAGGAAGAGGTGATGCGGCAGATCAGGCACAAGCGGGCGGAAGCCCGCTGCTCCCTATTCATTATTGAGGCTGCCCTCTTGATTGAAGACGGATATGAGCGGATCTGCGATGAACTCTGGTATATTTATGCGGATGAGGAGCATCGAAGGTCGCGCCTGAGGGAATCCAGACACTACAGAGACGAGAAGATCAGTGCAATCTTCGCGTCCCAGCTGCCGGAGGAGACCTTCCGAAGACACTGTGTGCATGTGATTGACAATAACGGGAGCCCGGAAGAGGCTTACCGACAGATTCGGAGTATTTTGGATCATGGAACTATTTAGTCTTGCCAGCGGAAGCAGCGGCAATTGTGTATGCGTCGGGACAGACCGGACCTATCTGATGGTGGATGCCGGGATCAGCGCCAAACGGATTGAGGAGAGGCTCAACAGCTTTCAGTTGACCACTTCGGATATGAAGGGTCTTCTCCTGACCCATGAGCACTCGGACCATATCAGCGGGCTGGGGGTCCTGTCCAGGCGATATCATCTACCCATTTACGCGACCCAGGGAACCATTGACGCTATTGCGTCCAAGAGAAGTCTGGGGACCATTGATCCGTCCCTCTACCATGTCATAGAATCGGATCAGAAATTCAAAATCGGAGATATGGAGATCCTGCCCATGCGGATCTCGCACGATGCGGCAGACCCGGTGGCCTATACCATGCGTCAGAAGACGGCGGACGGGGAGAAGAAGGTCGCCGTCTGCACAGATCTGGGCTATTATGATGACTATACCATCGACCATCTCAGAGGGATGGATGCCATGCTTCTCGAGTCCAATCACGATGTGAAGATGCTGGAGGTCGGCCCCTATCCCTACCCCCTTAAGCAGAGGATCCTGGGGAAACGGGGCCACTTATCCAACGAGTCTTCCGGACAGCTCCTTGGTCATGTCCTCCACGACAAGATCAAGCACATTCTTCTGGGACACCTGTCCTGTGAGAATAATTTGGAGGAACTGGCCTACGAGACCGTGAGTCTGGAGGTTACGCTGGGTGACAACCCCTACCGGGGGACGGATTTTCCGATCACGGTTGCCCATCGGGATCGGCCATCTTTGAGGATTGTTGTCTGAGAGATCTTTCCCGGATGCAGGCATGGCAGATAGCACAAAGCGGATTAGGAGAAGAATATGGATAAGAAAAAGGTAATCATCACCGTTGTCGGCAAGGATACGGTTGGTATCATTGCAGCCGTCTGCACCTATCTGGCTCAGGAGAAGATCAATATTCTGGATATTTCCCAGACTATTGTCGACGGCTATTTCAATATGATGATGATTGTCGATTTCGACCGGGCCGGTCTGCATCTCGAGGATGTGCAGAATTCCCTGGATCGGATCGGCAGGGATATGGGAGTGCAGATCAAGTGTCAGAAGGAAGAAATTTTTGAAATGATGCACCGTATATAGAGCCGTTACAGGATGTATGCTAGATGAGGACAGGCGATGATTAGTCAGTATGAGGTTCTTGAGACCAACCACATGGTGGAAGAAGAAAACCTGGATGTGCGGACCATTACCATAGGAATCAGTCTGCTGGATTGTATCGACTCCGACTTGAAGATCCTGAATGAGAAGATCTATCACAAGCTGATGGAGCTGGCAAAAGATCTGGTCCGGGTGGGAAATGAGATAGAGCGTGAGTACGGAATTCCCATTGTCAATAAGCGGGTCTCTGTCACTCCCATTGCCCTGATCGGCGGAGCGGCCTGTAAGAGCCCAGACGATTTTGTGACGATTGCCCACACCCTGGATCGGGCGGCCCATGAGCTGGGGATCAACTTTATCGGGGGCTATTCCGCCCTGGTCTCCAAGGGGATGACCTCTGCCGATGAGATGCTGATTCGGTCTATCCCCAGGGCTCTGGCAGAGACGGAGTTGGTCTGTTCCTCGGTCAATGTGGGGTCTACGAAGACGGGAATCAACATGGACGCGGTTCGGCTCATGGGAGAAATGGTTCACCAGACAGCGGTCTATACCAAGGAGCAGGACTCCCTGGGCTGTGCCAAGCTGGTTGTCTTCTGCAATGCACCGGATGACAATCCCTTCATGGCGGGCGCCTTCCACGGGGTGACGGAGGCGGATGCCATCATCAATGTGGGAGTCTCGGGGCCCGGTGTGGTAAAAACCGCCCTGGAATCGGTTAAAGGAGAGAATTTTGAGGTCCTCTGCGAGACCATTAAGAAGACCGCCTTCAAGATCACCCGTGTGGGTCAGTTGGTCGCAAAAGAGGCATCGAAGCGGCTTGGCATCCCCTTCGGGATCATTGACCTATCTCTGGCTCCGACGCCGGCGATCGGCGATTCGGTTGCGGATATCCTGGAGCTGATCGGCCTGGAGCGAGTGGGTGCCCCGGGGACGACGGCGGCTCTGGCCCTGCTCAATGACCAGGTCAAGAAGGGAGGCATTATGGCCTCCTCCTATGTCGGAGGCCTCTCGGGAGCCTTTATCCCCGTCTCGGAGGATCAGGGGATGATTGACGCTGTCCAGGCAGGAGCTCTGACCCTGGAGAAGCTGGAGGCGATGACCTGCGTCTGCTCTGTGGGACTGGATATGATTGCTATCCCCGGTTCCACCGGCCCGGATACCCTTTCCGGAATTATCGCGGACGAAATGGCGATTGGCATGATCAACCAGAAGACAACGGCAGTTCGCCTGATTCCGGTCATCGGCAAGGAGGTTGGAGACTGCGTGGAACTGGGAGGTCTGCTTGGGACAGCTCCCGTGCAGCCGGTGTCCGGCTTCGGCTGTTCCGACTTTGTGAGGCGGAGGGGACGAATCCCGGCCCCCATCCATTCCTTTAAGAACTAAAAGGGAGATACCATTACAGCAGGCCAAAGAATGTATCTGCATCTCTACTACAATCCTGAAAAAGCTGTAGAAGACGATCAGCAGCGGACAGCTTACTATGTGCGTCTGGAAAATGAGCTCATTTCCGGAAAACGCAGACCGGAACACGAGAAAGATTATGCCAAGTACTTCACTGTGCATGAAACGCCCGTCCGCGGCAGGAAGATCACGCCAAACAATGAAGCAATGAACAAGGCATGCAGGCTTTATGGATACTTTGTCCTGATCAGTAACGAGGTGAAAGATCCGATCGAAGCTCTGCATCTTTACCGGACCCGGGACGTCGTAGAGAAGCATTCGGCAATCTTAAAGAACGCCTTAACTGCCGGAGGACGCTTGTTTCGTCTGACGCGAGCCTTGAGGGAAAACTGTTTGTAACGTTCGTTTCCCTGATATATCTGTCATATATTAAAGAACAAATGCAGAAACATGATCTTTTTTCAAAGTACACGATACAGAGTCTCCTGGACGAGTTCGATGTTATTGAATGCTTCACAGAACCCGGGGAAGCGCCAATGCAGGGAGAAGTCCTGAAAAAGCAGGAAGACCTTTTTGTAGCAATGGGTGTCATGCCGCTATACGCAAAGCATAGTGTGGAAACAGCGGGAATCTAGGGTACAAGGGCATTTTGTACGATATAACGCGCGTCAATGTATACGAGGGCTATAAAAATGACCTGACCCTGTATTGCAAGAAGAAAAAATGATATTTATTGATTTACCGCAATCAAACGTTGCGCTTTCCACCCTAAGACATCCATGTTTTGCTCTAAGAAATCCTGCATTACAGCTTTAATAACGGGAACAGAAACAGAATTTCCAAATTGCTTATAAGCATAATTATCGGATGGATTTAAGATAAATGTTTCCGGAAACCCTTGTAATCGCGCACACTCTCTGGGCGTAATTCTTCTAGGAATATTATTTTGAACTACACCTAACCTATTTGAATCAGATGAAGTAAGCGTTATAGACACACTTTCTGGATCCAAAAACTTGAACACTTCAAAGGACATATTGCCACAGACGGGGTTATATTTTTCATCTTCTTCTTTCAAGTAGCCCTTTTCTTTTAAGGAACTAATCACAGAAAGTATATCGTCATCTGTATAAAATGTTTTTATTTGCGAAAGTGTAAGTTTCTTCCCGTCCTGTTGTGTACCGAAATTATGCTTGCGGCGGTTCTGAATCAATAAATTCATAAAATTTATTTCTTCCGGGGAACATTTCCCCTTTTTTCCTAATTCCCAGGAATGAATTGATTGACCGCCGCGATAATCTATAAGCCTATATCCATTTAACTTAGACAAATCACTTCCTATCACTCCACGCAATTCATCTACAAATTCATCAGAACAATGATATCTCTCTGGAACATCGTTTTCTAGTATGTCTTTTACAAGACGTTTTTTCTGGCTTTTTTCATTATATCTGTCAAATAAGCTTAATTGACGATACTCATTTTTGTATTTATGAGAATCTGCTGCGCCTAAATTTGTCACCAAGCTCATTCTAGGCTGCTTGCCATAAATTCCAACAATATATAGTCTGACACGATTTTGAGGCACACCGAAATCAGAGCTATTAAGGATTAACTCTGATGTACCATATCCTAACTCGTGTAAAATTCGATTGATTGTTTCAAAAGTCCGACCATGATCATGTGTTTTTAATCCACGGACATTTTCCAATAAAAAAGCCTTTGGACGATATTTTTTTAATATTCTTTCAATCTCAAAGAACAAAGTCCCGCGGGTATCCCCGAATCCTTTCCTTTTTCCTGCATAGGAAAACGGCTGACATGGAAAACCAGCAAGCAATAAGTCGAAAGGTTCAATTTTATCAATATCCCTAATATCCCCTTGTGGGGTTTCGTCAAAATTAAATTTATAGGTTTCACACGCTTTTTCATCGATTTCACTTGAAAGAACGCATTCTGAATCTATTCCTATATTTGATAATGCTTGCGTTACACCTAGACGAATTCCGCCTATTCCCGCAAACAAATCAATATATTTTATCATCCAATCTTCTCCTTAATAAATTCCAATAACAGGCTAAACTCTTCAGGAGTATATGCAACCGTACAATGACTATTATCACAAAGTTCGCTAACAGCCGATCTTCTGGCAAAATTCCCGGCTCCATCGATGATATATGCAATGTAATTTCTTGTGTTAGTCACTTTTTCAAATCGGTTTCTTGCTTGTCCACCCTTTCTTTCAATCGTACTATTTGTAGTTTCCTGAAAGGTTATTTCAATACCAATATATTTTTTGTGGCGGCTTGTATCGTTTTTCCTGTCCACAACAGCATCAAATGTTGTTAGCGTTGTTCCGTCATTCTCCGTGACACCGGGAATTGTTCCATTACTTTGTACGTTATAGTTATCACCAAGTTTCTTTTTTAGATAATCCACAACATATTGTTGCGCTACATTGCCTAAATCCGTTGCCGTTTTTCCACTTATAATTCGGCTAACCCGAATATAATTTTTTCGCACAAAATCTTCAACTTTTGCGTCATCACCAAGATACTCAAACGGTGTGCACTTGAACAAAACCGCGCGGGTACTCGCATTTGTAACAGCCGCACCAAACATCAACATCATGATAATATCTTTGCAAAGTGCTTTGTCATAATTGTTTTGTGACAAATTTTCCACTGTATCGATTTTCATCCGCTTGTTATTAAGCACTCCGCGAACAGGCAAAGTAGTGAATGAATAAGTTTTTGTTCCCGCACCAATGTTATATTTCATTTTCCGGGCAGGAAATAGTCCATTAAAATTTTTATTAACACGTTGCAGCGGCTCACTTCCAAAATCAGTCAACACTACCAAGTGCTTTAAAAATAGATTATAGGGGAAAGCAGACGCATCCAAAATGTTGAAAAGTGTAGAAATATCATTTTTGTTCGTCAACTTCAAAACTGATATGAATTTTTCTTGTGTATCAAGCAGAACATGAAGAATGCTCACTTTCTCTGCCTCATCACGCACTTCACGGGGCCACCACTTACAAGCGTGCTGTTCAAGTTCTTCTATTGTCCGTTCATATCTATCATCATTCATAATGTAAATCCCCTATCCATATGTTCGTCTGACTTGAGTACAAAAACTCATTAAATATTATGCCATAAACGGGCGAATTTCTCAATCAAACAAATAGTTGTATCTTCTGCTATCATCTAATATCCCTTTGCAGATTTAAGCGACAAATAAGCGACAGAACAGCATAGAAAAAGGCGGATAACCCTTGAAAATAAAGGATTTCCGCCTGTTCTTATATACTCCTTTGCGGAATGTATCAATCCTGATCCCGGGATTCTCCGGTCAGATCCCGCCTGCGCTTGGACCGGTTCTTCTTTAGGTCTGTCTCATCCGCCCCGAGGAAAACAGCCCGCCGGATCGCGGCGTCACCGAATTTATCCCGGATCCGGTCAATGGCGGCGTCCAGCTGATCCAGCTTCTTGTTCTGTCCCCTGTCGAATAAATCCATCTGGTATGTGTCGCTGTCCCGGTCGATGTCTGAGGCCCGGACACCGAGCAGACGAAGAGGCCTTCCGTCCCAGAGCTGATTCAGGAGAGCCAGGGCCGTGTCGAAGATCCGCTGGGTCGATGCGGTCGACCGATTGAGACCGGTCTGCCTGGAAGCGGAGGTGAAATCGGCGTCTTTATAGTAGACAGAAACCAAGCGGATCTTGGCCCGGCTGAGCCGCAGGCGGGCGGCTACGGTCTCACAGAGGGATAGGAGGATGAGTCTGGCCTCTGTCCGATCCACCAGGTCATGGGAGATTGTGATCTCATTTGAGAATCCCTTTGCTTTCCTGTGATGCGAGACCAGGTCGTCCATCTCCGCACCATTGGCATAGGAGTGCATCTGGACGCCGTGCTTGCCGAAGTGGGAGACAAGCAGGTCTTCCGGCGCCTGAGCGAGATCTCCGATACTTGTGATCCCAAGACGCCTGAGTCGGTCTGCGGTCGATTGGCCGACGAAGAGAAGGTCTCCTACGGGCAGGGGCCACATCTTCTGAGGAACCTCTCGGGGCCAGAGGGTATGAACCCGGTCCGGCTTCGTGAAGTCGGAGGCCATCTTAGCCAGAAGCCGGTTGGAAGAAACCCCGATATTGACCGTAAAGCCGAGTTCCCGCCGGATCCGGTCTTTGAGCTGCCCGGCAAAGAGGACCGGATCGCCATAGAGGCCGGCGGTTCCGGTCATATCGCAGAAGGCCTCATCAACAGAGAAGGGGTCGACGATAGGGGCATAGCGGCGCAAAAGATCCATCAGAGCCTCAGACTGGCGGGCATAGAGATCGTAGTCGCCCGGGAGAATGACCAGGGAGGGACACTTGCGGATGGCCTGACTGATTGGCTCTCCGGTTGTAACGCCGTAACGCTTGGCGGGGATGGACTTGGCGGTGATAATTCCGTGTCTGGTCCTGGGGTTGCCGCCGATCGCCGAGGGGATCTCCCGCAGGTCGACCCTATCCATCCCCCTGGCCATCCGGTCCGCTGCGGTCCATGACAAGAAAGCGGAATTGACATCGACATGATAAATCACTGGCTTAGGCATGCGTTAATCGTCTTCTTCCTGATCTGCGCTTGTAGAGTAGATAGTTCTCTTTCTGGCCATTTCATCGCTCTCCAGGTATTCGTCGTAGCTGGAAACCTTGTCGATCATGCTGCCGTCCGGAAGAATCTCAATGATCCGGTTGGCTGTGGTCTCCACCACCTGATGGTCACGGGAGGAGAAGAGGAGAACGCCGGGGAACTTGGTCAGACCGGTATTTAAAGCTGTGATGGACTCCATGTCCAGGTGGTCGGTCGGTTCATCCAGCATAAGGACATTGGATCCCTCGATCATCATGCGGGAGAGGAGAACGCGGACCTTCTCGCCGCCGGAGAGAACACGCATCTTCTTATTTCCGTCTTCACCGGAGAAGAGCATTCGGCCCAGGAAGCCGCGGACATAGGTGGCATCCTTGATTTCCGAGAACTGAGTCAGCCAGTCGGCGATGATCATATCATTGTCGAAGATCTCCGTGTTGTCCTTGGGGAAATAGGACTGGGAAGTGGTAATTCCCCATTTATAGGTCCCCTCGTCCGCCTCCATCTGTCCGGCCAGAATGGAGAAGAGGGTTGACTTTGCGGTCTCGTTGGAACCGACCAGGGCAACCTTGTCCGTGGGGGTCAGGTTGAAGGTCAGGTGATCCAGGACCAGCTTTCCGTCGATGGTCTTGGTCAGGTTCTCGACCGAGAGGACCTCATTTCCGATTTCTCTCTTGGGACGGAAATCAATATAGGGGTATTTGCGGGAGGAGGGCCGAATGTCATCCAGCTCAATCTTCTCCAGGGCCTTCTTACGGGAGGTGGCCTGCTTGGACTTAGAGGCGTTGGCAGCGAAGCGGGAGATGAACTCCTTGAGCTCCTTGATCTGCTCCTCCTTCTTCTTGTTGGCCTCCTTTCGCTGCTTCATGATCAGCTGGGAGGACTCATACCAGAAGTCATAGTTTCCGGCGTAGAGCTGAATCTTGCCGTAGTCGATATCGGCGGTGTGGGTACATACCTTGTTCAGGAAGTAGCGGTCATGAGAGACGACAATGATGGTGTTTTCAAAGTTGATCAGGAACTCCTCCAGCCATGCAATGGCATCCAGGTCCAGATGGTTTGTCGGCTCGTCCAAGATCAGGATGTCAGGGTTTCCGAAGAGGGCGCGGGCAAGAAGGATCTTGACCTTGATGTCCGTGGGAACGTCCCGCATGGCGGAATCGTGCCAGTCAGGCGCGACAGACAGACCATTCAGAAGGGTCTGCGCGTCCGTCTCGGCGTTCCATCCATCCATCTCGGCGAATTCCGCCTCAAGTTCTGCTGCCTTGACTCCGTCTTCCTCAGAGAAGTCCGGCTTGGCGTAGATGGCATCCTTCTCCTTCATGACTTGATAGAGCCGGGCGTTGCCGGAGATAACCGTATCTAAGACGGAATAGTCATCGTATTTGAAGTGATCCTGTTCCAAGACAGACAGGCGCTGGCCGGGACTGACTACGATGTCTCCGGTGGTTGGCTCCAGGGCACCGGAGAGGATGCGGAGGAAGGTGGACTTGCCGGCACCGTTGGCGCCGATCAAGCCGTAGCAATTGCCCTCGGTGAACTTGACGTTGACATCTTCGAATAGGGCCTTCTTGCCGAAGCGGAGGGATACATTGACTGCCTGGATCATGCTTGTCCTTTCTCATGGAGTGAATCGGTAACAGGAATCTTCACGGGGAAAATCTCTGCCATTGTACCTGATTTACAGGGCTTTGACCAGTTGGATCGACAGCTGAAGAAATGAGCGGCAGAGGAGAGAAAAGAGCGGAAAGGAACCGGAGGAGAGAAGACGCTATCTGCAAACGAGACCTTTCTGACAGATGTTCACAATTAAAAACAGGGATCAGAGGGAATTTTGTTGATTTTCCATGAAAAAGAACCTACACTTTACTTATAACGTTTGATGGGGCCGTGTGGCAGACGGCTACTAGGATGTTACGCAAATCTATTAGGAGGAACCAACATGAAAAGAACTATGAAAACCATGGATGGTAACCACGCAGCGGCACATGCATCTTATGCATTTACCGATGTGGCGGCTATGTATCCCATCACCCCCTCATCAGTTATGCCGGAGGCAACTGACGAGTGGGCCAATCAGGGTCGCAAGAACCTCTTCGGTCAGGTCGTACAGATCACCGAGATGCAGTCCGAGGCCGGCGCAGCAGGTGCCGTTCACGGTTCTCTTGCGGCAGGCGCTCTCACAACGACCTACACCGCGTCTCAGGGACTTCTTCTGATGATCCCCAACCTCTATAAGATTGCCGGCGAGAGACTGCCCGGTGTCTTCGACGTATCCGCGCGCGCGATCGCCTCTCATGCCCTGAGTATCTTCGGCGATCACTCCGATGTATACGCCGCCCGCCAGACCGGTGTCTGCATGCTGTGCGAGTCATCCGTCCAGGAGGTAATGGACCTGACTCCCGTTGCTCATGCCGCTGCCTTGAAGGGACGCCTTCCTTTCATCAATTTCTTCGATGGATTCCGTACTTCTCATGAGATCCAGAAGATTGAGACCTGGGATTATGAGGATCTCAAGGACTTTGTCGATCAGGATGCCCTCAAGGCTTTCCGCCAGAATGCCCTGAACCCCACACATCCCCGCGAGATGGGATCTGCACAGAATCCCGACATCTTCTTCCAGACTCGTGAGGCTTCCAACAAGGCTTATGATGATATGCCTGCCATTGTAGAGCACTACATGGATATGGTGAACCAGAAGCTTGGAACCAACTACGGACTTTTCAATTACTATGGCGCACCGGATGCTGAGTCTGTCATCATCGCCATGGGTTCTGTATGCGAGACGATTGACGAGACCATTGACTTCCTGATGGCCCGCGGCGAGAAGGTGGGCGTTGTGAAGGTTCGCCTCTATCGTCCCTTCGCTGCCGAGAAACTGATCGAGGCAATTCCGGATTCCGTCAAGAGAATCAATGTCCTGGATCGGACCAAGGAGCCCGGAGCTCTCGGAGAGCCCCTCTTCCTCGATGTTGTCGCAGCTCTTCGCGGCAGCAAGTTTGATCAGGTTCCTGTCTTCGGCGGCCGCTATGGTCTTGGGTCCAAGGACACCACACCCGGACAGATTATCTCTGTCTTCAAGAATGACGCCAAGAGAGAGTTCACCATCGGTATCAATGATGATGTGACACACCTGTCTCTTGATGTTCATGAGAATCCCGTCACCACGCCCGAGGGTACAACCAATTGCAAGTTCTGGGGTCTCGGCGCGGACGGTACGGTTGGCGCCAACAAGAACTCCATCAAGATCATCGGCGACAACACGGATATGTATGCGCAGGCATACTTCGACTATGATTCCAAGAAGTCCGGCGGTGTCACGGTATCCCACCTTAGATTTGGTCATACCCCCATCCGTTCCACCTATCTGATCAGCCAGGCCAACTTCGTAGCATGCCACTGCCAGGCATATATCTACAAGTATCCCATGGTCCAGGATCTTGTCCCCGGCGGCACCTTCCTCTTCAACACCCAGTGGACTGAGGATGAGCTGGATGAGAAGCTTCCCGGCCAGGTAAAGCGCTTCATTGCTGAGAACAATATCAACTTCTATATCATCGACGGCGTGAAGATCGGCAAGGAGATCGGTCTCGGAAGACGTATCAATACGGTTCTCCAGTCCGCTTTCTTCTCACTGACCAAGCTGATCCCCGAGGAGCAGGTACTCAAGCTCATGAAGGATGCAGCCAAGGCTTCTTATGCCAAGAAGGGCGACAATGTCGTCAAGATGAACTGGGATGCCATCGATGCGGGCGCAACGGCCTACCACAAGGTGACCGTTCCCGATTCCTGGAAGAATGCCACAGACGATGATCTCGAGGCAGCGGTTCCCTCAAGCGGAAGAGCCGATGCAATCGCGTTCGTCAAGAACATCCAGCAGAAGGTCAACGCGCAGACCGGAAACCGGCTCTCTGTTTCTGACACCCTTCCCTACCAGGACGGATCTACACCGAGCGGAACGGCAGCTTACGAGAAGCGAGGCGTCGCTACGGATGTTCCCGTATGGAATCAGGAGAACTGTATCGGATGCGGCTTCTGTTCCTATGTATGTCCTCATGCGGCAATCCGCACCATCGCACTGACGGACGACGAGCTGGCAAAGGCTCCCGAGGGCTTCAGAGCTAAGGATCTCAAGCCGACGACCTACAAGTATGCGGTTGTTGTATCCGCATTTGACTGTACCGGATGTGGCTCCTGTGCCAATGTATGTCCCGGCATGAGAGGCAATAAGGCGCTGACCATGCAGAGCTTTGAGGAGAATGAGGGCGAGCAGAAGTTCTTCGACTACGCAGTTGCACTTCCCATCAAGGACGACGTCGTAGAGAAGTTCAAGGCCAATACGGTCAAGGGCTCTCAGTACAAGCAGCCCCTGCTTGAGTTCTCCGGCGCCTGCGCAGGCTGTGGTGAGACTCCCTATGCTAAGCTGATCACCCAGCTCTTCGGCGACCGCATGTATATTGCCAATGCGACAGGATGTTCCTCCATCTGGGGTAACTCTTCACCGTCTACGCCCTATACCGTAGACGCCAAGGGACACGGCCCCGCATGGTCCAACTCCCTCTTTGAGGATGCGGCTGAGTTCGGCTATGGAATGCTTCTTGCCCAGAACGCATTGCGTGACAAGCTTAAGAACAAGCTGGATGAGCTAGAGAAGAATACTTCTTCTGCAGGTCTCAAGGACGCAATTGCAACCTGGAAGGACACCTTCCGTGTTGGAGCCACCAACGGCGCCGCAACGGATATCCTGATTGCAGAGCTCGAGAAGGAAGGCTCTGATGCAGCCAAGGAGATCCTTGACGAGAAGAGCTTCCTGGCCAAGAAGTCCCAGTGGGTATTCGGTGGCGATGGCTGGGCTTACGATATCGGATTCGGCGGCGTAGACCATATTCTTGCTTCCGGCAAGGACATCAATGTCATGGTCTATGACACTGAGGTATACTCCAATACCGGCGGACAGTCTTCTAAGTCGACCCCCATCGGTGCTGTCGCACAGTTCGCTGCCGGCGGTAAGGAGACCAAGAAGAAGGATCTCGCAGCGATTGCCATGAGCTACGGCTATGTATATGTCGCACAGATCTCCCAGGGAGCTGACATGCAGCAGACCGTCAAGGCAATTGCCGAGGCTGAGGCTTATCCGGGCCCCTCACTGATCATCGCCTATGCGCCCTGCATCAACCATGGTATCAAGAAGGGCATGAGCAAGGCTCAGACCGAGGAGAAGATGGCTGTTCAGTCCGGTTACTGGTTCAACTTCCGCTTCAATCCGGAGGCCGCAGATAAGTTCAGCCTTGACTCCAAGCAGCCCAGTGAGAACTACAAGGACTTCCTCCTGGGTGAGAACAGATATGCAGCCCTGCAGAAGTTCAACCCGGAGAAGGCGGCAGAACTCTTCGCCAAGTCTGAGGAGGGCGCAAGGGACAAGTTCGAGCATCTCCAGAAACTGGTTGCTCTGTACAAGAAGTCTGAAGACTGATCGGTCTTCCGGAATCGGAACTTTCAACGCATCGAGTCCTAATCGGACTTGCATGAGATGAGAATCAATGGCGGGGGCTGTGAAAAAACAACCTCATCTTAGTTGGGTTAGCACCCAGTGGCATTTA
>NZ_DBHIDN010000011.1:0-51034 GCF_057251025.1 Shuttleworthella sp. | reverse complement strand
TACCAAAAAGAGCGTCCCCGTTGCACCTTTGGTGCACGAGAACGCTCTTTTCATTGGGGGAGTTTTTTCACAGCCCCCTTTGTTTATTCCTAAAGTTCTCAATGCCACCACAAAACTAAACGTAAATATTGATAGAATCAACTACTCGATTTATACTTATGGTATAAGGAGATAGGACAAATGCGAATTGATCATGAATTGAAAATTTTGGCGGTGAAAACAGATATGACCTTAACGGAGATGGGGCGTAGAATGGATAAATCTCCGCAGGCGTTTAGTCAGAAAATAAAGCGAGGTACTTTCTCGCTGGATGACTTGCAGGAGATTGCTTTGGTGACCGGCAGTTGCTTTGAGTGCGCTTTTGTGTTGCCAAATGGTGATCGAATCGAGATTGGAGGAGGGAAATGATCCGGTATATCGAAGGCAATATCTTTAAAAGTCCTGCTCAAGTTCTTGTCAACACGGTAAATACGGTAGGCGTTATGGGAAAGGGGATAGCGCTTGAATTTAAAAAATGCTATCCGGATATGTTTCAGGCCTATAGAGATATTTGTGACAAGAGGAAATTAAAAATAGGATCATTGATGCTTTGCTATGAGCCGGATCATTGGGTCCTTCTTTTCCCGACCAAAGAGCACTGGAGAAATCCTTCTCGGCTTGAATATATCGAGGCAGGTCTGGCCAAATTTTGCAGAACCTATGCGGAAAAAGGGATTACATCGGTGGCATTTCCAAGACTAGGATGTGGAAATGGTGAATTGGATTGGTCGGAGGTCCGGCCTATTATGGAAAAATATCTGCAGGACCTGCCGATTGATATTTTTATCTATCTCGGGCCTGGCGAAGATCCGGTTCCAGAGCATAGGAACCAGGAAAAAACGGTTGATTGGCTGAGGCAAAACGCAAAAGACATGTCTTTTCAGGGGCTTGAAGATGACATCCGGTATAACTGTTCCATTGTTCCGTATCCTTTCTCTTCTAATCAGACAGGCTGGTCGGTGCTCTGGAAGGATGGACTTGTTTTCCAAAGACAGAGTCCTGATACCGTGATCAAGGTAGATGAAGGCACATTTTTTGAAATCTGGTCAAAGCTTCGAAACAGTGGGATTGCCATACGGGGAGAAGCAAATGCACCTAGACGACTTGTCTTGGATCTTTTACTCTCTCTGGGCTATGTTTCTAGAATCAGGATTACAGATGGGAGGGCAGAGGAAATGAATGAGGGCTATCAGATAAATGCCGGAGAGGGTCGGGTATATGATATGAAAGGACAAGCGGATGGGCTATAGAGAAATGATTCTGAAAAATGAAGAATACTCACCGGTTCGATGGTGGCCCCGTTATGCATATCATTATACAGATATCCGGAATGCGGTCAGCATCCTGGAATGCGGGATGCTTTTTAGCCGGATGCAGGCAGAAGGACTTCATGTCATGCAGAATGATAATGCCAGCCGGCAGGTAATAGATATGACGGCGCAAAAGATCACTTCTTATGTGCGGTTTTATTTCAGACCTTTAACCCCCACACAATATCATAATGAAGGGTTTAAACCCTATAATCTGCGGTATGATAGGGATCCAAATGCTAATGTTCCGGTTCCGGTATTTTTCTTCTTCCAGATTGATAAGCTATTATCTGATCCGAATACTTGTTTTTCAGAGGGCTCGGAGGCTGATGGAGGATGTCCTGTATTACACGGAGAGGAAGCGTTTTCTGGGTTGGATTTTGGGATGATCTACGGAAACGGGCCATTCTTATCTCAGGAAGCGGAGGACAAAAAGCGAGAGAAATCTCTGAGACAGTCAGAAATCCTATATCCCGATAGATATCAAATTGAGAATTCTTTAGCTTGGATTGTCTGTCGCAATGCAGAAGAACAAACAACGCTTCTTAATCTGCTCAAGGATAAGAGTAATAGACTGTTTTACTACTGGAAGTCTCGCATCCGGGTCATCAATACCGATCTGTATTACAACAATGGCTTGTTTGTTGATAGGTGTTCTCTTCACGATAGGGATATTAGTATTTCGTTCTCCGACGCATATCCGAGAAGAAAATATGCGAGAGGGAGGGCTGTGGACGACCAGATAAATGCCTGTGTTCGATTGGAATGGCTGCATGGACATGAGCTTTTGGATCGAAAGGAAACGGCATTCCATATTAACTATTTAAATGCTGGGCCGATCGTTTATCAGGGGATGCCGGAGATGAAGAAAGCCGAGGAATTATCAGTCAAGTTTTTTTTGGAAAAGCAGCTGATGTGCTACCGGAAATTCTCTCTCAAGAGAGGAGAGTTCTGACGACCCTGTTCCGGATCTTTCTGCGCTCTAGGCTGCGGTCTGCCGTATTAGGCGCAATAAAAAGCCCCGCGACGAAATTCCGTCGCGGGGCTTTTGCTGTCGCCGCTTGCTCTGACGCTGGCTTCTGTCAGTTTATAAGTCAGTCGCAGATGGTGTTCTCTGTCTCGAGATCGAAGAAGTGAGCCTTCTCCATATCCAGAGCGAAGGTTGCCTCCTGGCCCTGGCGAATGCTGGTGTTGGGGTTGACACGGGCGGTCATCTGCACGCCGCCGAAGTCGAAGTAGAGGAATACCTCAGCGCCCAGAAGCTCGTAGACACGGATGCTTGCCTTGATGATATCATCCCGGTTGACGCCCTCAGCGTAGTTGGCATCGTAGATATCCTCGGGGCGGATTCCCATCTTGACCTGCTTGCCGGCATAGGGCTTGAGGGCCTCCTGCTTGCTGGCGGGAACGGTGAGCTCATGATCGCCGACCAGAGTCTTGGCAACCAGGGTGCCGGCCTTGTCTTCCAGCTTGATGTCCATGATGTTCATCTGGGGAGAGCCGATGAAGGTTGCAACGAAGAGGTTGGCGGGGTGGTTGTAGAGGTTCTCGGGGGTATCCGTCTGCTGAACAACACCGGCGCTCATAACGACGATCCTGGTTCCAAGCGTCATGGCCTCTGTCTGGTCATGCGTTACGTAGATGATGGTTGCGCCCAGTCTCTCGTGGAGCTTGGCGATCTCGATTCTCATCTGTACACGGAGCTTGGCGTCCAGGTTGGACAGGGGCTCATCCATGAGGAAGACCTTGGGCTTACGGACGATGGCACGTCCCATAGCGACACGCTGTCTCTGTCCACCGGACAGGGCTGCGGGCTTGCGGTCCAAGAGAGCTTCCAGATCCAGGATCTTAGCGGCCTCGCGCACCTTCTTGTCGATCTCATCCTTGGGAACTTTGCGGAGCTTGAGACCGAAGGCCATGTTGTCGTATACCGTCATATGCGGGTAGAGGGCGTAGTTCTGGAAGACCATGGCGATATCGCGATCCTTGGGCTCGACATCGTTCATGCGCTTGCCATCGATGAGGAGGTCTCCGGTGGAGATCTCTTCCAGACCGGCAACCATGCGGAGGGTGGTGGACTTACCGCATCCGGAGGGGCCGACGAAGATGATGAATTCCTTATCCTGGATCTCCAGGTTGAAATCCTTGACTGCCTGGAATCCGTTGGGATAGACCTTGCAGACATCTTTCAGTATTACTTCTGACATAGTGTTCTCCTTCTTCATGCGAACCGACAGCTGCCGATTCGAGTTCCATAACCTGACACCTATTATAGAGAACATCCGCCGGTTATCCTATGGGCAAGCTGTCGAAAATTACGGGCTCTTTTGGGCAGGTTTACAAGGGGTGACAGGGCCGCACAAGGACCCTATTGAATCAGGAGGGTCATTGAGGAACATGACGGGGCGGCGGAAGCGCCGGCCATAGGGCAAGTCGGGGGCTCTTATAGCCAGAGTGGAGGGCAAATGATATACTATATCTGTCGCCCTGTCCGCTATGATGCGGTGAAAGTCCCCGCAGACCGGAGGTAGGAGCGGACAAGAAGGAGATGAAAGAGTGAATACTTTGACATATACGGGTAAGCTGGACCTCTATTTCAAGGCCCCGCTCTATGTCATCGTCCTGTTTGTGCTCGGTGACATTGCCCTCTTCTTTCTCAATCTGAAGCTGGCCCTCCTGGCGGTGCCCTGCATCCTGGTCTATGCCCTGGTCATCTGGCTCTTCTACCGGTGGAACCGGGAGAAGCTGAACCGGGAGATTATTAATTTCGCGACCCGCTACGGGACGGTCCAGAAGGAACTCCTGGGCAAGCTGGAGATCCCCTATGCCCTCCTGGACAGCAACGGGCGTTTCCTCTGGCGCAACGAGGCCTTCTTTCGCCTGGCGGGAGAGGACTCCGATTTCCAGAAATCTGTCACCTCGCACTTCGGCCTGATCAACCGGGATCGGATTGCCGCAATCGGCGAGGAACCCCTGATCCTGCGCTTAAAGAGCGATCACCGCTCCTACCGGGCGACCCTGCAGCAGCTGACCATTGACCATTTCGGAGAGGCGGAAGAGGGTGCCGGAGACCTCAATCTGGGGAGGGATAAGGTCATCGCCTTCATGCTCTTCGATGAGACCAAGCTCGTGAAGCTGCGCCAGAAGAATATTGACCAGGAACTGGTGGTGGCCCAGGTCAGCATCGACAACTATGAGGAGACGGTTGAGGCCGTTGAGGCCGTCCGCAGAGCGCTGTTGGTCGCCCTGATTGACCGCAAGGTCAACAAGTACTTTCAGAATTCCGACGCCATCATCCGCAAGAATGACAGGGACAAGTACATCGTCCTCTTCCAGCGGAGGTATCTGGCCAAGATGGAGAGGGACAAGTTCTCTATCTTAGAAGAGATTAAGAATACCAAGGCCGGCAATGAGAATGAGATCACACTCTCCATCGGGATCGGCCTGGGCGGTGCCAGCTATAGCCAGAATGCCGAGTATGCCAGAGCCGCCATGGACCTGGCCCTGGGCAGGGGCGGCTCCCAGGCGGCCATCAAGTCCGGTGATGAGATCCGCTACTATGGCATGCGGGGCAGGGAAATCGAGAGGAACACCCGGGTCAAGGCCCGGGTCAAGGCTCAGGCCCTGCGGGAGATTATGACTTCCCGCGAGACCATTCTTGTCATGGGCCATAAGATTACAGATATTGACGCCTTCGGGGCGGCGGTCGGGGTCTATGTGGCGGCCAGGGAGCTCGGCAAAGAGGCAAGAATTGTGGTCGATACGGTGACCTCATCCCTCAGGCCCCTGGTCTCCCTCTTCACGCCGGACAGCGGATACCCGGATCATATGATCATCCGCCCGGAGGAGGCCCTGCAGCTGGTGGACAGACATTCCCTGGTCGTGGTTGTGGACACCAACCGGCCCAGCTACACGGTGGCCCCGGACCTGCTCCACCGGACCCGCCACATTGTGGTCTTCGACCACCACAGGCAGGGGGAGGAGGTCGTTCAGAACCCGGTCCTAAGCTATATCGAGCCCTATGCCTCGTCCGCCTGTGAGATGATTGCGGAGGTCCTGCAGTATTTCTCCGAGAAGGTGCAGATTCGGCCGGCAGAAGCGGACTGCATCTATGCGGGCATCCTGATCGACACGGACAATTTCGCCGCCAAAGTGGGCGTCAGGACCTTTGAGGCGGCCGCCTACCTAAGAAGGAACGGCGCTGACGTCATTCGGGTGCGCAAGATGCTCCGCGAGGATATGGCGACCTATAAGGCCAGGGCCCAAGTGGTCCGGGCCGCGGAGGTCTATCATGACCACTATGCGGTGTCGGTCTGCGGGAACCTGGAGGTGGAGTCTCCCACGATTGTTGGGGCCCAGGCGGCCAATGAACTGCTCAACATCGTGGGTATCAAGGCCTCTTTTGTCATTACGGATTACCGGGGCAAGGTCTATATCTCGGCCAGGTCCATCGACGAGGTGGATGTCCAGAAGCTGATGGAGCAGTTGGGCGGCGGCGGCCATCTCAATATCGCCGGCGCGCAGATCCCGGGCGCGAGCGCAGAGGAGGTCAAAGACCGGCTGGTTGCGTTGATTGATGAATATGTGGATAGAGGAGATTTGTGATGAAAGTTGTCTTATTACAGAATGTGGCAGGCCAGGGGAAGAAGGGCGATGTTGTCAATGTCAGCGACGGCTACGCGAGAAATGTCCTGATTGCCAAGAAGTGGGGGCTGGAGGCGACCCCCAAGAATCTGAATGACCTGAAGCTGCGGGCCAAGAATGACGCTAAAGTCGCCGCAGACCAGCTGGCTGCGGCGCAGGAGATGGCCGAGGCCATGAAGGCGTGGACGATCGAGACCAGGATTCGGACCGGGGAGAAGGGCAGGGCCTTCGGTTCCGTCTCCTCCAAGGAGATTGCGGAGGAGGTCAAGAAGCAGTACGGGCAGGTGATTGACAAGAAGAAGATCGTCCTGGAAGAGCCCATTCGGTCGCTGGGCATGCATGAGATCAGGGTCAGGCTCCATCCCCAGGTGACGGCGACCCTTCGGGTGCATGTCGGAGAAGTATAAACCGGAGAAGTATAAGCTATGGATGAGATACAGACCAAGCGAATGATGCCCAATTCTCTGGAGTCGGAGCAGGCCGTCATCGCGTCGATGATTATGGATCGGGAGGCCATTGTCTCTGCCATGGGGATTCTGACCAGGGAGGACTTCTATCATGAGCAGTATGGGGTCCTCTTTGAGTGCATTGTGGAACTCTACAATGCGGGGGCGTCGGTCGATATTGTCACCATTCAGAACAAGGCCAGGCAGAAGGACGTCCCTCCGGAAGTAGCCAGTACAGAATATGTGAGCGATCTGTCCTACGCGGTTCCCACCTCCACCAATGTGGGAGACTATGCCAGAATTGTCAAGGATAAGGCCATGCTCCGCAGCATCATCCGGGTCAACCAGGAGATTGAGAACGCCTGCTACGAGGACAGGGAGGATGCGGCGACGATCATGGACCGCACGGAGCACGACATCTTCCAGCTCCTGCAGAACCGGGGCGGGAGCGACTATGTCCCCATCGACCGGGTCGTCCTGCAGGCCCTGGACCGGATCGAGGCGGCGGCGAGACAGAAGGGGATCGTCACGGGGATCCCCACCGGCTTTTATGACCTGGACTATAAGACGGCCGGCCTCCAGCCCTCGGACCTGATCCTGATTGCCGCCCGTCCCTCCATGGGCAAGACGGCATTTGTCCTGAATATCGCCCAGCACATCTGCTTTCATGAGGGGAAGACGGCGGCCATCTTCTCCCTGGAGATGAGCAAGGAGCAGCTGGTCAACCGTCTCTTCTCTCTGGAGGCCAGAATCGATGCCCAGAAGCTCCGCACCGGCAGCCTGCAGGACTTCGAGTGGGAGCAGCTGATCGAGGGAGCCGGCGTTGTGGGTAATTCCAAGCTGATCATTGATGACACCCCCGGGATTAGCATCTCCGAGCTTCGGACCAAGTGCCGCAAGTTCAAGCTGGAGAAGGGACTGGACGTCATCATCATCGACTATCTGCAGCTGATGAGCGGGACAGGGGGCGGTCGTTCCGAGTCCAGGCAGCAGGAGATCTCCGAGATCTCCCGATCGCTCAAGGCCGTGGCCAGGGAGCTGAATGTCCCGGTCATCGCCCTCTCCCAGCTCTCCCGGGCTGTGGAGCAGAGACCGGATCACAGGCCCATGTTGTCAGACCTGCGTGAGTCCGGGGCCATTGAGCAGGACGCGGATGTGGTGATGTTCATCTACCGCGACGACTATTACAACCACGATACAGAGCTCAAGAATATCTCCGAGATCATCATTGCCAAGCAGAGAAACGGCCCCATCGGCACAGTGGAACTGGTATGGTTGCCTGAGTACACCAAGTTCGCCAATAAGGAGCATGACAGGGGACCGGTCAGCGGACCCTGACTTGGGTCTTGCGGCGGCACCCCTTGATCCGAGATTCGAGATTTGAAAGAGGGATCCGACTCCGAGCGGCTGTCTTACAGTCACCCGGGATCGGATCCCTCTGTGATTCCAAGGATCATCGGATCCCTTGCTCTTTGCGTCAGTCCTGAGCCGGCCGGGCCGCGGCCTTAGCGGCAAGATAGGAGTTGATCTCATCGACCAGGTCATCGGCGTCATAGCCGTGGACCATAGCCGCCTCCGCAATCGTCTCCATCTGAGAGGAAGGACAGCCAAGGCAGTGCATGCCGATGCTCATCAGAATGGGAGCCAGCTCCGGGTCAAGCTGCATGAGCTCTCCGATCATGGTGTCTTTATTTACTACAGGTGCTTTGGTCTCTTCCATGCTTCTACCTCCGAATCAAGCCTTGTTTTCTTTCGATCGACAAGATAAACTTGCCCTCAATCATACCATTCGCCCTTCTGTGGGGCAACTTGTAAGCCTATCTTAGCGGATTGACATCCTTGTTCCGTTGTAATTACAACACAAGCTGGCAAAATTTGCTTGTGCGCTATCTAAGCATGGGAAAGGGCCTGTTTGCTAGGGCCGGCTAACTATTGTGTACACAAATTAGTACTTGTCAAGAACATTTCTCGATACTATAATGGGCATACCAACAGGATGGTAGATTTAAGAGCTTAGTTACAGGAGGTTTTCAAATGGCATACGTTATTTCTGACGATTGCATCAGCTGCGGTTCTTGCGAGCCCGAGTGCCCCGTATCTGCAATCAGCGCCGGCGATTCCAAGTACGTTATCGATGAGGATACCTGCATCTCCTGCGGTTCCTGCGCAGCGGTTTGCCCCGTAGGCGCTCCCGCAGAGGCCTGAGTCAGGCGAAAGCAAGAGCGGACATCAAGAGAGAAGACTCCCGGTCACGGTGTACCATACACTGGTGGCCGGGAGTCTTTTTGTATCAGTCTCTTTCTTATCGGCCTATTTGTATCGGCCTATTTCTTACAGGATTGTGTTTGATCAGCCTGTTTCCCTGAGCTTGCGCAGGGCGTCCTCTGCCAGCGTGCACTCGAACCGCTCTTCCATATAATAGATGCCGAGCTTGGGCACATGAAGGAGGCTTCCGTATTCGCCCGCAAGGGCCAGGATGGGAGAGAAGGCCTCCCGGGCGGAGGCCTTCTCTCCGAGTATGAGATAGAGGACCCGGCGCTCGGAGTCTCGGTAGAGAGAAGAGGAGACCTGATCCGGATCAGGGACCTTGGCGGCGAAAGACAGGAGGTCTTCCAGGCGGTCGAAGGCGAAGAGGGCGGTCTCTTCGGCCGGGAGGCCGGGAGGAAGGAATTGGCGGATGGTGCTCGGGGGATTCGAATCATCTCCGCCGCCATGACCGGGAAGAGAGGCAGACGACCGGCCGATCTTCTGGTAGGCTTCGGCCTCCTGCGGATCGAGCTTGGTGACGATGAGCGCGATGGCATCCGTATCCGAGGGAACGGCCTCGATCATCAAGGGCATGTCATGGGCGACGAAGTTGAGCTTGTACTCGGCCCAGAGCATGAGCTCGCGAAAGAGAGACTTGGCCCGGTCGCTCCCATAGGCGAATTCCGACATCTTGATCCCCCTGCGGTCTAAGTCGCTGCGGGAGATATGAAAGCGAATCTGTTTGTCGCTGAGCTTCTCGATCTTCATGCAACCTCCTCTTGCCCCTGAGTGCAATTCATTATAGTGAGATTTTGAAGAAATCGCAATTGTGCAGGATTCCCATCATTCGCTTAGCAGGAGCAAAGGGGCTTTGATCGCGATTGCGTGAAGCGGTGTCCGGGCCCTTGCGGGGTGCCTGCCGGCATGTTATCCCTATAGGCATAGGAAGAAGCCCGGCGGAGAAGACATATCGCAAAGTCCTGCAGACAACATTACACATATACCACAGGCCTGCAGGAAGGGAACCGCTCTCGCAGACGTCCATGCAGCGAACAAGTGGGCAAGACAGGCGGGAATCCGTGGTCATGGGAGACCTTGGAGCGGACCGCCGGGCACAAGGCGCCGAAGACAATTCGGGGAGAGGGGGCGCGGGGGAGGAAAAAGGGAAGTTATAACAGCAACTGTAAATCAGACAGGCGCCCGGTGCGTCATCTCGCGGAGCCTGCAAGAACACGCCGGAGGTCAGGGAGGACCGACCGGCCGGAGAGAAAATCCATATCTGTCACGAAAGGCATTCCGAGAGGTATCCCGACTATCTACGGGGTATCTCTCTTGTGTTATAATCTAGTCAATTTGTTAGCAGTATTTCGTCCATGTGTTAGCTTTATTCCCTCTGAGGTGTGAGATGAAGAAAAAGAAGAGAATGCCCCTGGCCTTGATTTTGTTCGTTCTGATTGCCGTGGTTGGAGTCGCCGCCGGACTCACCCTGCGCTATCGTCCAGGCACGGAGCACATGAGTCTGAACAGCTTCTTCGGGATCGATAAGGAAGATGACGGTGCTGTGATTGCCAACGGGACCTTGGTCAGTCAAGAGGATAAGATCGCAGCCGCCAAGCTGATCCAGGGGACGACCTATATCCGGTGGAGTGTCCTCCACGATCACATCGATGACGGCTGGGTGTACGACTCCACCGAGGGGATCTTGCGCTATGCCACGGACAAGAGCCTGATCAGCGTCAACCTGTCGGATGCGAATTATATGGAAGATAAGGACGTGAAGACCTGGTCAGCCCCCATCGTCCGCATCGCAGACAACAAGACCTATGTGGCCCTGGACTTCGTCAAGCAGTTTACGGACCTGACCTACACGATTTCGGACAAGCCCAACCGGCTGGCGATCTGGACGGCGGGAACCGCCGTGAAGACAGGGAGCTTAAACGGGGCGGAGGGAATCCGCCGCAAGGCGGGAATCAAGAGTCAGATCTTAGAGGATGGCAAGAGCGGGGACGCCCTCACCATTGTGGCGGAGTTGGACGGCTGGTACCAGGTGGTAAGCCGGGACAATGTGATCGGGTGTGTCCGTAAGAGCAAGGTAAGCGGTGTCAAGGAGAGCAAGATTGCGGCAAGCCTGCCGGAGCGCAGCTACAGTCACAGGATCCTTGATTATAAGATCCAGCTGGCCTGGCACCAGGTGACCTCGACGGCGGGGAACGCCAATATGTCCGCCCTTCTGGCCAATACGACCGGGATCAATGTGATCTCTCCCACCTGGTTCTCGCTCAAGGACAATGCGGGGAATATCAATGACCTGGGAAGCAGCGACTATGTGTCCAAGGCGCACGGCGCCAATATCGCCGTGTGGGGCCTGGTCAGCAACCTGACAACCAAGGGCGTTGACACCAAGGCCGTCTTAAGCACGACCTCCGCCAGAGACAATCTGGTCAACAGCTTGATCGCCGCGGCAATCCGCTACAATCTGGACGGCATCAACGTCGATATCGAGTCCCTGCCGACCGAGGCGGCAGACGGCTATATCCAGTTCATCCGAGAGCTGTCTCTGAAGGCCCACGCCAACAATCTGGTGGTCTCGGTCGACAACTACACGCCAAGCGCCTCAAGTATTCACTACAACCGGGCGGAACAGGCCAACTACGCCGACTACAACGTGATCATGGCTTATGATGAGCACTGGGCGACGGACAAGACCGCAGGAAGCAATTCCTCCATTGGCTATGTCAAGAAGGCGGTTGCAGCCACACTGGAGACGACACCTGCCAACCAGGTGATTCTGGGCCTGCCCCTCTACACCAGGGTATGGACAACGAAGACCGATGGGTCTGTCTCCAGCCAGGCTGTCGCCATGAAGGATCAGGATGCCCTTCTGGCCCAGAATAAGGCGGTTGCCGAGTGGAACGAGGAGCTGGGACAGAGCACCGCCTCCTGGAAAGATGCCGGGGGCAACAAGGTAGAGATTTGGTTGGAGAATGCAGACTCCATGGCCAAGAAGATGGAAGTCTACCAGTCCAACCAGCTGGCCGGGGTCGCTTTCTGGAAGCTGGGTATGGAGCCAGCCTCCATCTGGCAGACCGTCAGCGCAGGCAAATAGTAAATATGGGCAAATCGTCAGCGTGTGTAAAGGTGCTTCCCCAAGAGGAGCCTGTCGGGACAGCAGAGAGAGAGGATCTCATTGGAGACAAGACGATATAAGGTTATGCCGGGGGATGACCTGGCAGAGATTCTGAAGGAGCCGGGGAGGATTCTGAGAGAGGGCGGCCTGGTGGCATTTCCCACAGAGACGGTCTATGGTCTGGGGGGAGATGCCGAGAACGCCGCCTCCTCCAGGAAGATCTATGCGGCCAAGGGCCGTCCCTCCGACAACCCCTTGATCGTGCATATCGCAGACTTCTCGCAGCTTGAGGAGATCGCCCGGTCCCCGGTGTCGGAGGCCGGAATTCTGGCGGACGCTTTCTGGCCGGGGCCTCTGACGATGATTGTCCGAAAGAACGACCGGATTCCGCCGGAGACGACCGGCGGTCTGGACACGGTGGCCGTCCGCATGCCGTCGCATCCGGTGGCCCGCCAGCTGATTCTCTCCAGCGGCTGTATGATCGCAGCGCCAAGTGCCAACCGGTCCGGCCGGCCCTCGCCGACCAGGGCCGAGCATGTGGAAGACGACCTGATGGGCAAGATTGATGCAATCATCGACGGAGGCCCGGTCGAGATAGGCCTGGAGTCAACCATTGTGGACCTGTCGGAGGGTCTTCCAACAGTGCTTCGCCCCGGCTATATCAGCCTTGAGATGCTGGAGGAGGTCCTGGGAAAGGGGCGGGTGCGCATGGACCCGGGCCTCATGCGGGAGGATGTCGGAAGACGGCCCAAGGCCCCCGGGATGCGCTATAAGCACTATGCCCCCAGGGGAGACTTAAAGATTGTCAGAGGGGCCACGGAAGATGTGATTTCGACCATCAACCGCTTGACGGAGGAGGCTCTTGCGGCCGGCAGGAAGGTAGGCATCATTGCGGCCAGCGAGACCAGGGACCGCTACCCCCGGGGCAGGGTGGAAGAGATCGGTGCCAGAAGCGATGAGGAGGCGATCGCCCGCCACCTCTTTGGTCTCTTGCGCCGGTTTGACGACGAGGGGATCGACCTGATCTACTCAGAGGCCTTCGATACGCCCCGGATGGGAACGGCGATTATGAACCGTCTGATCAAGGCGGCGGCCCACCAGGTGATTGAGGCGAGGAGGCAGGTGACCCGGGTGATCTTCGTCTCCGGCCGCGGGGTCTGCCGGGCCCCCCTGGCAGCAGAACTCCTGCGCAGGCAGCCGCTTGACGGGAAGCCGGAGATCCTGGCCAGAGGAAGACGGGTGCTCTTCTCGGAACCGATCAATCAGAAGATGGAGGCGGTCCTGCAGGGGAATGGGATCGAGGCGCCGGATTTTCGGTCCGAGGGACTGAAGGATGAGGAGATCACGGACACGACCCTGGTCTTCACCATGGATGCCGGCCAGAGGGCGGAGATCATCCGGAGCTTCCCCCATGCCGGAGAGGACAATACCTATGTCCTCTCCTACTACGTGGGGGACGAACTGGACATCTTGAATCCCTACGGGGGCAATCTGCAGCAGTACGGTCTCTGCTTCGAGCTGGTCCATCGGATTGTAGAGAAGCTGGCGGCAAGACTAAATGAGATGAATGCCTGATCACAGGCCAAGAGGGCAAAGGCAGGGAAAGAACGATGAGCGAGAAACGCACAGATTACATCAGCTGGGATGAGTACTTCATGGGAGTGGCAACCCTGGCGGGTATGCGGTCCAAGGATCCCAACACCCAGGTGGGGGCCTGTATTGTGAGCCGGCAGAACAAGATCCTATCCATGGGCTACAATGGCCTGCCCATCGGCTGCTCCGACGACGACTTCCCCTGGAAGCGGGAGGGGACGCCCCTGGAGAGCAAGTACTTCTACACGACACACAGTGAGCTAAACGCCATCCTGAACTATCGGGGCGGAAGTCTGGAGGGGACCAAGATGTATGTGACGCTCTTTCCCTGCAATGAGTGCGCCAAGGCCATCATCCAGGCGGGAATCAAGGAGGTCATTTTCAAGACAGACAAGTACGCGGACACGCCCTCTGTGATCGCCTCCAAGCGGATGCTCAAGGCGGCCGGCGTTGCCTTCCGACCCTATCTGCCATCGGGGCGGAGGGTTGCGATCGACCTGTAAGTTGCGGCAGATCTGTGAGGGGAGGCATATGTCCGGACAGAATCTCTTATCGAAGACACCGGTGGTCTGGGCCGGAGCGCTGATCTCCTGCGCCCTGTGGGGAGGCGCCTTCCCGGCGATCAAGATCGGCTACCGCCTCTATGACATCAAGGCCGGGGCGACGGGCGACCAGATCTTGTTCGCAGGTCTTCGCTTCATCCTGGCGGGGGCCCTCGCCCTGATCATCGGAAGCTTCCTCTATCGCAGGCCGCTGGTCCCAAAGAGGGGAATGTGGGGCAGAATCGCAAAGCTCTGCCTCCTGCAGACGGTGGGCCAGTACTTCTTCTTCTACACGGGTCTGGCTCACTGCAGCGGGGTCCTGGCGTCGATTGTTCAGGCGACCAGTGTCTTTGTCGCCCTCCTGGTAGCGGTCTTCATCTTCCACCAGGAGCAGATGACCCGCCGCAAGCTGACCGGAAGCGTTCTCGCCTTCTCGGGCGTCCTCCTGCTCAACCTGGGGGGACTGATTGCGGCCCTCCTTGCGGGAGAGGGCTGGCAGGCGGCCGGGGGGCCGGGCGGAATATCTGCTCTGGGAGGGCAGGCCCTGATCTTCCTATCGACCGTCATGTACGCCTTCTCCTCCGTCTTCTTAAAGGAGTACTCCAGAGAGGAGCTTCCCTTCACCTTGAGTGGCTATCAGTTCATTCTGGGCGGCTTGATTCTCTGCCTGATTGCCTGCCTGCTCGGCTGCAGGGCAAGAGAGATTCTGGGACAGGCGCGGGGACCGGGTCTTGGGATCCTGCTCCTTCTGGCGGGGATCTCCGCGGTGGCCTACTCCCTCTGGGGCCAGCTGCTCAAGTACAATCCTGTCTCCCGGGTGGCGGTCTTCGGCTTCATGACCCCGGTCTTCGGAGTAGTCTTCTCCGCAGTATTCCTCCAAGAGAGGCAGGCGGCGGGCTGGCCCCTGGTCCTGGCCTCTTTGGCCCTGGTCTCCGCGGGGACGATTGTGGCTCAGAGGCAAGCGGTAAAACCGAGGTGACAGATGCGCAAAATCAACTCACTGAACGACATTCGGGAGATGCACCTCTTAAGGCGGGGGCGCAGACGCCTGATCAAGCTGGTCTATGGCAGGACCCTTATCATGTCGACCCTGATCATCCTGCAGGTCCTCTTTGTGGCGGCCCTGGTGGGGACCCTGAACCGCTATGGCCCGTATATGTACATGGCCTCGATGGCGGTTACGGTCGTGACGGTCCTCTACATCTTCAACAGTGACAGTGACCCCAGTGTCAAGCTCTCCTGGCTCCTCTTCGTCGCGGTCGGCAGTCCCTTCGGAGCCCTCTTCTATGTCTATGTCCGAAGCGATGCGGGGCACCGCCGGCTCAAGAAGCAGATGTCCCGGATCTTAAAGTACACGAGCCGGGCCCAGCCCGAGACCCCTCTTGTCATGGAGGCGATTGAGGGGCGCAGGCCCGAGCGGGCTCCCTTCGTCCACTATCTGAACGATGTCTGCGGCTATCACCCCTATCCCGCCTCTGATCTCAAATACTATCCCTTGGGCGAGGACTTCCTGCCGGATTTCCTGGAGGACCTGGCCTCGGCCGAGGACTTCATCTTCCTGGAGTACTTCATCGTCACCGAGGGGCAGATGTGGGGGAAAATTCTCTACATTCTCTCGGAGAAAGCCAGGGAGGGGGTGGAGGTCCGTCTCATCTATGACGGAACCAATGAATTCACCAACCTGCCCCACTCGTATCCGGAGATGCTGAAGGGGCTGGGGATTGCCTGCCGGATCTTCGACCCGGTCACCCCCTTCGTCTCCACCGAATACAACTACCGAGACCACCGCAAGATCGCGGTGATTGACGGGAAAATCGCCTATACCGGGGGACTGAACCTGTCCGATGAGTATATCAATGTGACGCATCCCTTCGGCCACTGGAAAGATGTGGCCATTCGGACACATGGGGACGGGGTCGCCACTTTCACCCGCCTCTTCCTGGAGTCCTGGAACTACCGGGCCGACCGGCCCATACCCAGTGAGAACTGCTATATCGAGGCCTCTGCCCGCTACGGGCTCAGACGGACGGAGGGGGGACGGCGGACCATTCAGGACGGCTTTATCATTCCCTATGCGGACAATCCCCTGGACGGGGAGCGGATGGGAGAGCAGGTATACCTGGATATCCTGCAGACGGCGTCCGACTATGTCTACATCATGACCCCTTATCTGATTCTGGACGAGACCATGGTCAATGCCATGACCTATGCGGCCAAGCGGGGGGTGGATGTGAGAATCATCCTGCCCCATATCCCGGACAAGCGTTATGCCTTCGCCCTGGCCAAGAGCCACTACCCAAAGCTCCTGGCGGCCGGCATATCGATCTATGAGTATACACCGGGCTTCGTGCACGCCAAGGTCTTCCTGGGTGACGGCTGCCGGGCGACGGTGGGGTCGATTAACCTGGACTACCGGTCTCTCTACCATCATTTTGAGGTAGGCCTCTATATAGACGGGAACCGGGTGATTGACCGGATCGCGTCGGACTTCCGGATGACCCTGGACCGGTGTCAGCAGATTTCCTTAGAGGACACCCGGGGCGGGGGAATCCGCAATCGTCTGGACCGCGCCTTTGGCGCCGTCCTCAAACTGCTTGCCCCCATGCTCTAGGAGGAGACATCTGTTGGTCGGTTAAAGTCGGCTAAAGTCGGCGGGCCAGCTGCCCGCATCCGCCCAGGAGGCAGCCGGCGGCTTGCTGTGGTTTCGGTTTACAAATGCGTGCGGATGGACCAAAATAGAATTGATGAAGCTTCCCGAGAAGGAGGAACGGACATGGGTGTTTTAGAAGAGATCGAGACCAATATTTCCCGGGCCATTGATGCGGCGGGCGATAATGCCGATGCAGCCCTCGAGGTCGCCAAGAAGGCGGCCAGCGGCGCAATCCAGGCCACGGACGGGGCAGTCAATAAGGCCGGTCAGATTGCCAGAAAGTACAAGCTGGACGAGGCGGCCGCCTCCGCAGCCAAGTCTGTGGGACATGTCGTGGAGGAGATGGCGAGGAAATATCCTCTGGCCGGTCGGGCCGTGGAACTGGGACGAAACGCCATGGACGCCGCCGGTGAAGTGGGGAGCGACCTCATGGAGACCGGTTTCAACAGGTCGGACCTGCAGAGAGACCGCTTTATGCTCCGCGGGAAACTGGCAGAAGAGGGATATGACTGCTGGTGGCAGTCCTTCAGCGGCCATAATGCGTCGACCGGCGAGGAGAAGGATTTCTTCATCTGCTTCTTCGCGGTCAATCCGGCGCTGGGGACGGACGCCGTGGTCTTTGGACCGGGTGAAGATGTCCAAAAGCAGGGGGGCAAGCCCTCCTATCTCATGGTCAAGGCCGGTGTCCTGGGCGAGGGTGGCAGGCAGCTCAACCGTTTCTTCCCCTGGAGAGAAGTCAGCATCAATGAGGAGGCACCCTTCTCGATCAGTGCGGACAACTGCTTCCTCAGCGAGACCAGGAGTCTGGGGAGGATCAGCCTGCGCCCGGAGGATGCAGAGGCTCATCCGGAGTGGATGACCGATGCCGGTGACCTGATCTGGGACCTGAATATTGACAAGAAGATTGCCTTTAATATCGGTTACGGCGCGGGAAAGCCTATGCGGGACCAAGAGGCGATCAAGTCCTTCTGGCACGCTGAGGGCATGAAGACCGCCTATGAGGGGAGGGTGGTCTACAATGGGCAGGTCTATATGGTCCGGCCGGAGACCTCTTTCGGCTATGCGGACAAGAGATGGGGCAGTGCCTTCATAAGGCCCTGGATCCGGCTCGCCTCCAATGACCTGACTTCCGCGGTCAGCAAGGATAAGCTGAAGGACTCTGCCTTTGATATCGGAGGCGGAAGATCAAGGGTCGGCAAGCTTGCGCTGGAGAACGGTCTCTTCGGTGCGATCTGGTACGAGGGAGAACCCTATCAGTTCAACTTCTCTCATGTATGGACCCTGACCAAGACCCAGTACAAGGTCAAGCTGGGCAAGGAGTATATCCGCTGGAGGGTCATCCAGGAGACGCCCCTGTCCAAGATGTACACAGATATCCGCTGCGCCAGGAAGGATATGGTTTCCATCCGCCTGGAGGCGCCGGACGGCCGGAGCGGTTACCGGGACTTCTGGCAGGGGAGCGAGGGCTGCGGCAGCATCAAGCTCTATCGGAAATCCTTAAAGAAGGACTGGAAATGGGAGCTGGTCGATGAGATTGAGGCCGCCCATGTCGGCTGTGAGTACGCAGATTAGTCCGGCGCAGGTGCAGGCAGGGCCGGCGGGGCCGATGGTTATGTCTTGATCTTTGGTGCAAAACATAGTATACCTATAGATAGGAATCAGTATTGTTATCTGAAAATATACGGTTCTTTCTCTGATAGGACAGGAGCAGGGGGTCTGAGGTATACATGGCACTGAGATATTCCAAGCAGCGCGAAGTAATCGCGAGAGATCTGAAAAACCGCACCGATCATCCATCCGCCGACATGGTCTATGCGTCTGTGCGTCGGCAGGTGCCCAAGATCTCTCTGGGAACCGTCTATCGGAATCTGAAGGATATGACGGCCTGCGGCGAGGCGATCAGCTTTGTTGTCAATGGCAAGGAGCATTTCGACGGCCGCAATACGCCGCACATTCATCTCTGCTGCAGCCGGTGCGGATCCATTGTGGAGCGCCTGGTGATTCCGGAGGAGCTTGCGCTTCTGGCCGGAGATTCCTTCAAGGTCGAGAACGTGGTCCTGCAGGGAATCTGCGAGGCCTGCCGCAAGAAAGAGGTTGCCGCCCGGGAGGACGCCGAGAGAAAGAGCGCGGTCTGAGCTCCGCCCCGCCTCCGGGACGCGATCGCTTGTCGAGGGCGGGAATCGAAATGCAAGAGTTATCAGAAGCTATCAGAAGATAGAAATCAGAATCGGATACAGAAAGCTTGGGTTCTCCGGGGATGACCTCCTGCGGAGAACTCTTTTTCATTTTTGGAACTCTTTTTCATAGCACCAATGATCGCGTCACCGACATTTTTCGTGCTATAGTAAGACAGTGAATGCCATGGGCATATCGAGGGCGGGAAGAAAGCGAGAGATCCGATGCAGAACTACCGACTGAAAATCGCATATGACGGAACCCGCTATCTGGGCTGGGAGCATCAGCCCGGGCGAGAGACCATCCAGGGGAAGATCGAACAGGCCCTGGCCCGCATGTGTGGTCTTAAAGCAAGCGCGGAGGACTTCATGGGGCCGGATGCGCCCATCAAGCTGATCGGGGCGGGTCGGACCGATGCCGGGGTGCATGCCCGGGGCATGGTCGCCTCACTTGTCCTCGAGGCACCCCCCTATCACCCGGGTCCCTGGGAGTACCGAGAGGAGGAGAGGACAGAGCTTCTGCGGATCCGGATGACCGGCGGAGAGGCCTCGTCGGATCGGAAGATGACCGGCGGAGAGGCCCCGCCGGATCGGAAGATGACCGGCGGAGAGGCCCCGTCGGATCGGAAGATGACCTGCCGGGAGATGCAGGACTATCTTAACCATTACCTGCCGGACGATATCTCCGTTGTCGACTGGAAAGAGGCGGCGCCCCGCTTCCACGCCCGCTATAAGGCGACCGGCAAGACCTATCGCTACACTGCCTTCGACGGCAGGGTCAAACCGGTCTTCAACCGAAGGTACTATACGCCCCTGGACCAGGTCCTTGATGTCGGCGCCATGCAGGCGGCGGCAGACGGTCTGGTGGGGGAGCACGACTTCAAGTCCTTCTGTGGCAACTCCAGGATGAAGAAATCCACGGTTCGCGTCGTGGATCGGATCGAGATTCGCAGAAGCAAGGGATATGTCTATTTCATCTTCCACGGGAACGGCTTCCTTCAGAATATGGTCCGCATCCTGGTGGGAACTCTGATGGAAGTCGGCCGGGGCCGCTTGCGGCCGGAAGAGATGGCCCGGATTCTGGAGGCTAAGGACCGGCGTCTTGCCGGTCCCACTGCCCCGGCAAGAGGGCTCTGCCTGATGCAGGTGGATTACGACTGATCATCCGGATGGATTACGATTGACCATCCGGTTGGCTTACGACTGACCACCCGGACGGATGGTGACGCAGGTGGACCGCAAGGTACGTCCGAAGCAGGGACAGAGGCAGAAGAAAATGCGGTAGAAGAAAATGCGGCAGAAGAGAAGGCCGTAGAAGAGAATGGGCGGATGAGATGATCAATTACTATCGAACGGATGACAGCATCATTCGGGAACTTAAGACCTACGACGAGGGGGCCTGGGTCAAGCTGACCGACCCCAGTGCCGATGAGTGTCTGGAGATCGCAGACCGCTTTCAGATGGATGTGGCGGATGTCCGGGCGGCTCTGGATGATGAGGAGTCGTCGAGAATCAGTCTGGAAGATGGCTACACCCTGATCCTGGTGGACATCCCGACGGCGGAGATCCGCAATAAAAGGCCCTCCTATAAGACCATCCCCCTTGGCATCCTGCTCAGGGAGGACGTGGTCATCACGGTCTGCGCCGAGGAGACCGCAGTTCTCCGGACCTTCATCGACCAGCGCATGAAGGTGTTCTCAACGAAGAAACGGATGCGGTTTGTCTATCAGATCCTCTACAATTCCAATATCGTCTACCAGTCCCTCCTGCGGACCATTGACCGCAAGCGGACGGAGATTGAGGGGCGGATCAACGACTCCACGGGCAATGCCGACCTCTTCGACCTGCATGAGCTGGAGTCCAACCTGGTCTACTTCGCGACGTCCCTTCGGGCCAACTCCATGGTCTTAGACCGGCTGACCCGCTACGGCCGCCTCCAGCAGTTCCCGGAGGACCGGGAGTTGCTGGAGGATGTCATCATTGAGAACCGGCAGGCGATCGAGATGACCGGAATCTACCGGGATATCATCAACGGGACGAGGGAGCTGGTCTCTACGGTGATCAACAACCGCCTGAATGATGTCATGAAGATTCTGACCTCGGTCACCCTGATCCTGGCGATTCCGACCATTGTATCGGGGATCTACGGGATGAACGTGGATGACAGGTGGATGCCTCTGTCCCACGCGCCGCATGGCTTTACGGTGATTATCCTGATCACCATGGTCATTTCTGTCCTGATCGCATGGCTGCTTCATCGCAAGAAGATGCTGTAAAGCGGCCGCTGGCGCCGCAGGGAAGGACAAGCCCGCTGGAGGAGACAGGAAGGCCGATCTCCTCTGCCCGGACCCGGCCGTCAAAGGAGGCCAGGGCGCTTGCGATCATATAGTGCAAGACTGCCGGCTGCAGGCCGGTTGTGTAGGAATTGACCAGGAAGAAGAGGGGGTCGTCCTTTAAGATCTTTGCCGCAAGGCAGATCAGGGGGTAGATCTGGTCTTCAATCTTCCAGATCTCTCCCTTGGGGCCCCTCCCATAAGAAGGAGGGTCCATGATGACGGCGTCATAGCGCCTGCCCCGGCGGATTTCCCGCTCGACGAATTTGGTGCAGTCGTCCACCAGCCAGCGGATCGGAGCCTGGTCCAGGCCGGAGGCGGCGGCATTCTCTCTCGCCCAGGTCACCATGCCCTTGGAGGCGTCCACATGGGTGACAGCGGCTCCTGCCTTGGCTGCGGCCAAGCTGGCACCGCCGGTGTAGGCGAAGAGGTTCAGGACCCGGATCTCCGCGTCGGGCCTGGCCTTTTTGCGGGCTCGGATGAGCTCGGAGAACCAGTCCCAGTTGGCGGCCTGCTCCGGGAAGAGCCCGGTGTGTTTGAAGGAGAAGGGCTTGAGATGAAAGGTCAGCCGTCCGGCAGCAGGAAGCGTATAGGAGATCTGCCATTCCCGGGGCAGGTCGAAGAACTCCCACTCGCCGCCCCCCTTCTTGGACCGGTGGTAGTGGGCGTTGAGCCGGCTCCAGTGGGGGTCCCTGCGGGCCGTGTCCCAGATGACCTGGGGGTCGGGGCGGAGGAGGGTGTAGTCCCCCCAGCGCTCGAGCTTCTCTCCCCCGGAGCAGTCATATACTTCGTAGTCTTCCCAGCGATCTGCCAGCCACATAGCCAGTCCCTTTCCTCTGATACAAGCGGGTTCTCACTCTTCGAAATGAGCGGTCTTTCGTTCCTATTTATATGATTCTTCTATAAAAATGCTTTTTGTTTCCCAAAATGCTCTTTCGTTTCCGAGACGGCTATGAGTATAGCACAGGTGAGCGGTGAAAGCCCGGACATAGAATGTTCTTCAAAAAAAACAAAACTTATTCACTCTTGCTTGTCATTCGGTCGAAATTCATGTATAGTTACTCTTGCTGTGACATTGATAGCGTTGAAGCGTGAGGTTGCTGCCCTTTGTGGCAGGTTTTCCGTGGAGCGAATGTCAAGTTAGGAAACTGGCGACAAGTCACTGTATCACAATCAAAGGTCTGCCGCGGGCAGAAACCACGTGTGTTTTCAATAGGACACGCACGGAAATGTGTACAGTCACCGCTTGTCGTACTGAAGAAGTGCGAAGGAGGCGACTTTTTTTATGGCAGCACAGGTAATGAGAATCACTCTGAAGGCGTATGATCATGAGCTGGTTGATTCATCAGCCAAGAAGATCATCGATACTGTGAAGAAGAACGGAGCAGAGGTGAGCGGACCCGTACCCCTTCCGACCAAGAAGGAAGTAATTACGATTCTGCGCGCCGTACACAAGTACAAGGATTCCAGAGAGCAGTTCGAGCAGAGAACGCACAAGAGACTCATCGATATCCTGACCCCGACCCAGAAGACGGTTGATTCACTGTCACGTCTTGAGATGCCGGCCGGTGTCTACATCGATATCAAGATGAAGAACAAGTAATGAGAACAGACGACTGTTCTAGGATGAATACGGCAGCTGCCGTATTCCGCTGTAGATGACAGGAGGTTAACAATGAATAAAGCAATCTTAGCTACCAAGATCGGGATGACCCAGATCTTCGACGAAGAGGGGATCCTGATTCCGGTTACCGTACTTCAGGCAGGCCCCTGCCCCGTCACCCAGGTCAAGACCATCGAGAATGACGGCTATGAGGCTGTCCAGGTCGGCTTCGTGGATAAGAAGGACAAGATCAACACCAAGGATGCCTCCGGCAAGAAGGAAATCCACCACAGACATGGGGTGAACAAGCCGCTCAAGGGCCATTTCGAGAAGGCGGGCCTGTCAGGAAAGAGATATGTCCGTGAGTTCCGTTTCGAGAATGCGTCCGAGTACAAGCCGGGCGACGAGATCAAGGCGGACATCTTCGCGGCGGGCGACAAGGTTGACGCAACCGCCATCTCCAAGGGTAAGGGATTCCAGGGCGCCATTAAGAGGCTGGGACAGCACAGAGGCCCCATGGCTCACGGCTCCAAGTTCCACCGCCACCAGGGTTCCAACGGCGCTGCGTCCGATCCCTCTAAGGTATTCAAGGGCAAGGGTATGCCCGGCCACATGGGTAGCGTTAAGGTGACCATCCAGAACCTTGAGGTTGTTAAGGTCGATGCTGAGAACAACCTGCTCCTGATCAAGGGTGCTGTTCCCGGACCGAAGCAGTCCTTAGTTACCATTAAGGAAAGCACCAAGGTTAGCAAGTAAGTAAGAGAGGAAAGGAGAGCTTTAACGATGGCTAAAGTATCCGTATTCAATATGGAGGGCAAGGAGGTCGAGCAGATTGAGCTTGCGGATTCCGTATTCGGTGTAGAAGTAAATGAACACTTAGTACACATGGCTGTTCTGCAGCAGCTGGCCAACCTGCGCCAGGGCACGCAGAAGGCCAAGACCAGGTCCGAGGTGCGCGGCGGCGGCCGCAAGCCCTGGAGACAGAAGGGAACCGGTCATGCCAGACAGGGTTCTACCAGGTCTCCCCAGTGGACCGGCGGCGGCGTTGTGTTCGCCCCCACGCCCCGGGACTATTCCTTCAAGCTCAACAAGAAGGAGAAGAGAGCGGCTCTCTTGTCAGCCCTGACCAGCCGCCTGCAGGAGCAGAAGCTCATTGTTGTTGACGAGCTTGCTTTTGACGAGATCAAGACCAAGAAGTTCGCAGAGATGCTCAAGAACCTGAACGTAGAGAAGGCACTTGTAGTTCTGGGCCAGGATGATGACAAGGCAATCGCCTCCGCAAGGAACATTCCCGACGTCAAGACGGCGCAGACCAACAGCATCAATGTTTACGACATCCTCAAGTACAACACCCTTGTTGTCACCAAGGAGGCTGTTCAGTCGATCGAGGAGGTATATGCATAATGGCTAACGTACAGTTCTATGACGTAATCCTCAAGCCTCTCTTAACAGAGAAGTCTATGAGCGGCATGGCAAATAAGGAGTACACCTTTCTGGTACACCCCGAGGCCAACAAGACCATGATCAAGGAAGCGGTCGAGAAGATGTTTGACGGCGTGAAGGTCGCCAGAGTCAACACCATCAACTATGACGGCAAGACCAAGAGACAGGGCAGGGGCCCTCTCGGCAAGACGGCCAAGTCCAAGAAGGCAATCGTCAAGCTTACAGAGGACAGCAAGGATATCGAGGTATTCACCGGCCTGTAATAGAGAAACCGGAACCATGGTTCCGCAAGTATGTGCAGTGAAGCACGCGAATAAACACAGCAATGTGAAAGGAGTTTTTCGTGGGAATTAAGACTTATAACCCATATACACCTTCCAGAAGAAACATGACCGGCTCTGATTTCGCTGAAATCACCAAGAGCACTCCGGAGAAGAGCCTGACCTCCTCTCTGAAGAAGCATGCAGGAAGAAACAACCAGGGTAAGATCACCGTTCGTCATCACGGCGGCGGCAACAGACGCAAGTACAGGATCATCGACTTCAAGAGATTCAAGGATGATGTGCCCGCCAAGGTCATCGGCATCGAGTATGACCCCAACCGCACGGCCAACATCGCCCTGATCGTCTACGCGGACGGCCAGAAGGCCTATATCCTGGCTCCCGCCGGCCTGACCGACGGCATGACCGTTATGAACGGCGCGAATGCCGAGATCCGTCTGGGCAACTGCCTCCCCCTGGAGAAGATCCCTGTAGGTACCATGATCCACAATATTGAGCTCTATCCCGGCAAGGGTGGGCAGCTGGTTCGGTCTGCCGGCAACGCAGCCCAGCTGATGGCCAAGGAGAACGGCTTCGCAACCCTTCGTCTCCCCTCCGGTGAGATGCGGATGGTCCGCCTGGAATGTCGTGCTACCATCGGCGTAGTCGGCAACGGAGACCACTCCCTGATCAAGATCGGTAAGGCCGGACGTAAGCGCCATATGGGTATCCGCCCGACTGTCCGCGGTTCTGTCATGAACCCCAACGACCATCCCCATGGTGGTGGTGAGGGTAAGGCTCCCGTCGGACGTCCCGCGCCTTCAACGCCTTGGGGCAAGCCTGCTCTGGGCCTGAAGACCAGAAAGAAGAACGCAAAGTCGAACAAGCTTATCGTAAGAAGACGCGACGGTAAGGCAATCAAGTAAGGAGGATACAATGGCACGTTCATTAAAGAAGGGACCATTTGCTGACGAGAGCTTATTGAAGAAGGTTGACGCGATGAACGCTTCCGGCGACAAGGCTGTGATCAAGACCTGGTCTCGCCGTTCCACCATCTTCCCGAGCTTCGTGGGACATACATTCGCAGTCTACGATGGCCGCAAGCATGTTCCCGTATATGTAACCGAGGATATGGTAGGACATAAGCTTGGCGAGTTCGTAGCCACCAGAACCTTCCGCGGCCACAAGGGCAACGAGAAGAAGACCGGTGCCAGATAAGCGTAATATTCGAAAGGAGGTTTCCACACCATGGCAAGAGGACATAGATCCCAGATCAAGCGTGATAGAAACGAACAGAAAGATACAAGACCTTCAGCTAAGCTTTCCTATGCCAGAATTTCCGTCCAGAAGGCTTGCTTCGTATTAGACGCCATCCGCGGCCTCGACGTACAGACCGCTCTCGGCGTTGTGACGTATAACCCCAGATATGCTTCCGGCGTTGTCGCGAAGCTCTTGAAGAGCGCAATCGCCAATGCGGAGAATAATAACGGCTTAAATGTCAATGACCTCTATGTCGCTGAGGCCTATGCCAACCAGGGCCCCATCATGAAGCGTATCAGACCCAGAGCACAGGGCAGAGCTTATTGCATCGAGAAGCGCATGTGTAACATCACCCTGGTACTGGACGAGAAGTAAGAAGGAGGAATGACATGGGACAGAAAGTTAATCCCCACGGCTTGAGAGTCGGCATTATCAAGGACTGGGATTCCAGATGGTATGCGGAGAAGGAGTTCGCTGACTTCCTCGTTGAGGACCACACCATCCGCGATTTCCTCAAGAAGAAGCTCTACGGCGCCGGGATTTCCAAGGTCGAGATCGAGAGATCCTCTGACCGCGTTAAGGCAATTGTATATACGGCCAAGCCCGGTGTTGTGATCGGCAAGGGCGGCGCCGAAATCGAGAAGATCAAGGCTGAGGCTCAGAAGCTGACCAAGAAGAAGCTCCTGATTGACATCAAGGAAGTGAAGAGACCGGACAAGGACGCCCAGCTCGTCGCAGAGAACATCGCGCAGCAGCTTGAGAACCGTGTCTCCTTCCGCCGCGCCATGAAGTCCACCATGAGCCGGTCCATGAAGACCGGGATCAAGGGGATCAAGACCATGTGCTCCGGCCGTCTGGGCGGCGCTGATATCGCCCGCAGCGAGTCCTACAACGAGGGCACCATTCCCCTTCAGACCCTGCGCGCGGATATTGATTATGGCTTTGCTGAGGCGGATACGACTTACGGCAAGGTCGGCGTCAAGGTATGGATCTACAAGGGAGAGGTTCTTCCCTCCAAGAATAAAGCAGAAGGAGGCGCTCGCTAATTATGTTAATGCCTAAGAGAGTAAAGCATCGCAAGCAGTTCCGCGGCAGTATGGCCGGAAAGGCAACGCGCGGTAATAAGATTACAAACGGTGAGTATGGTCTTGTGGCTATCGAGCCCTGCTGGATCAAGTCCAACCAGATCGAGGCGGCCCGTGTCGCCATGACCCGTTACGTAAAGCGTGGCGGTAAGATCTGGATCAAGATCTTCCCCGACAAGCCCGTTACGGCCAAGCCCGCCGAGACTCGAATGGGTTCCGGTAAGGGCGCCCTGGAGTACTGGGTTGCTGTTGTCAAGCCGGGTCGAGTAATGTTCGAGATCTCCGGTGTACCTGAGGAGACCGCCAAGGAGGCTCTTCGTCTTGCAATGCACAAGCTGCCCTGCAAGTGCAAGATCCTTTCCAAGGCAGACTTAGAAGGCGGTGAGAACGAATGAAGACGAATACATTTGTTACAGAATTAAAATCCAAGTCTCTTGTTGAGCTCAATGCCCAGCTTGAGGATGCTAAGAAGGAACTTTTCAATCTGAGATTCCAGAACGCAACCAATCAGCTTGAGAATACCAGTCGCATCAAGGAGGTTCGCAAGAACATCGCCCGCATCCAGACTGTGATCACTGAAGCCAGGAAGAATCAGTAAGATTCGATCTTAGATTGAGAGAGGAGAACAATCGTGGAAGAAAGAAATCTTAGAAAGACACGCCAGGGCGTTGTTGTCAGCGATAAGATGGATAAGACGATCACAGTTGCGATCAAGGATAATGTAAAGCATCCTCTGTATGGCAAGATCGTGAAGAAGACCTACAAGCTCAAGGCGCATGATGAGAACAACGAGGCCCGTGAGGGCGATACCGTTCGCGTAATGGAGACCAGGCCCCTGTCCAAGGACAAGAGGTGGAGACTTACGGAGATCGTAGAGCGCGCGAAGTAATATAGGAGGCTACATTATGGTACAGCAGGAAACTAGATTAAAAGTAGCCGACAATACCGGTGCGAAGGAACTGCTTTGCATCCGTGTTCTGGGCGGCTCTACAAGAAGATATGCAAATGTCGGTGACATCATCGTTGCTTCCGTCAAAGGCGCAACACCCGGTGGAGTTGTCAAGAAGGGCGACGTTGTGAAGGCGGTCGTTGTTCGCTCCGTCAAGGGCATGCGCCGCAAGGATGGCTCCTACATCCGCTTTGATGAGAATGCTGCCGTGATCATCAAGGATGACAAGACTCCCGTAGGAACCCGTATTTTCGGACCCGTAGCAAGAGAGCTTCGTGACAAGAAATTCATGAAGATCGTGTCTCTGGCTCCCGAAGTGCTGTAAGGAGGATTACGATGGCTACAATGAAGATTAAGAAAGGCGATATGGTTCGCGTGATCGCCGGTGCGGATAAGAACAATGAGGGCAAGGTCCTCTCCGTGGATCCCAAGAAGGGGCGGATCGTCGTCGAGGGAATCAACATCATCAAGAAGCACACCAAGCCCAGCATGACCAATCAGGCCGGCGGCATCATCGAGGAGGAGGCCCCGATCGACATCAGCAATGTAATGCTCTTGGTTGGCGGCAAGGCGACTCGCGTCGGCTTCAAGGTAGAAGATGGCAAGAAGGTTCGCGTTGCCAAGGCAACCGGCGAAGTGATCAAATAAAGAAGGAGGCCATTTCGTTGAGTAGATTAAAGGATCAGTATCAGAACGAGATCATCGAGGCGATGATCAAGAAGTTCGAGTACAAGAATAAAATGGAAGTCCCCAAGCTCTCTAAAATCGTCCTGAATATGGGCGTCGGCGAAGCCAAGGAGAACGCCAAGGTTCTTGAGAGCGCGGTGAAGGACATGGAGACCATCACGGGCCAGCATGCGGTCACCACCAAGGCCAAGAAGTCCGTCGCAAACTTCAAGCTCCGTGAGGGCCAGGCAATCGGCTGCATGACGACGCTTCGCGGCGAGAAGATGTATGACTTCATGGACCGGCTGGTGAATCTGGCACTTCCCCGTGTGCGTGACTTCCGCGGGGTCAACCCCGATTCCTTCGACGGCAGAGGGAACTATGCCCTTGGGATCAAGGAGCAGATTATCTTCCCTGAGATTGAGTACGACCAGGTGGACAAGGTCCGCGGCATGGACATCGTATTCGTTACAACTGCAAAGACGGATGAAGAGGCACGCGAGCTCCTGAGGCTCTTCGGCATGCCTTTCGCGAAGTAATTCAGGAGGAATATATTACATGGCTAAGACATCTATGAAGGTTAAGCAGCAGCGCGAGCCCAAGTTCTCCACCAGAGAATACTCCCGCTGCAGGATCTGCGGTCGTCCTCACGCGTATCTCAAGAAGTATGGCATCTGCAGAGTTTGCTTCCGCGAGCTGGCATACAAGGGCGAGATTCCCGGCGTTAAGAAGGCATCCTGGTAAGCAGAAGGAGGAATTTGAATCATGACTATGAGCGATCCTATCGCAGATATGCTTACGAGAATTCGTAACGCGAACACTGCAAAGCACGACACGGTTGACGTTCCGGCATCCAAGCTGAAGGTCGCAATCGCCGGCATCTTGGTTGACGAGGGATACATCGCCAAATACGATCTGGTTGAGAACGGCGCCGGCAAGAACATCCACATCACGATGAAGTACAATGCGAACAAGACCGAGAAGATCATCACCGGCATTAAGAGAATCTCTAAGCCGGGCCTGCGCATTTACGCCGGCAAGGAGGAGATCCCCTATGTACTGGGCGGCCTCGGAATCGCTATTTTAAGTACCAACAAGGGCATCCTGACCGACAAGCAGGCCCGCAAGGAGCAGGTCGGCGGCGAGGTTCTCGCCTTTGTTTGGTAATCAGACAAGAAGAGATCTATGACAATGGCGTAAGCCAGTATAATTTTAGGAGGTACGGGCATGTCACGTATTGGAAGAATGCCAATCGCAATTCCTGACGGTGTAACCGTAGAGATTGCAGAAAATAATCATGTGACGGTGAAGGGTCCCAAGGGAACGCTTGAGAGAGATCTGCCGGCAGAGATGACCATTGCGCTGGAGGGATCGGAGCTGAAGGTTTCAAGACCCAACGATTTGAAGAAGATGAAGGCCCTCCATGGTCTGACCAGATCCCTGCTCAACAACATGGTTCTGGGCGTCAAGGACGGCTTTACCAAGGTACTTGAGGTCAACGGCGTAGGTTACAGGGCCGTTAAGAAGGGCAAGGAGCTGACACTCCACCTTGGTTACTCTCATCCGGTTGTGATGGTTGACCCCGACGGGCTTGAGACAAGCCTTGAGGACAACAAGATCAAGGTCTCCGGAATTGACAAGGAGGCGGTCGGTCAGTATGCAGCCGAGATCAGATCCAAGAGAGCTCCAGAGCCATATAAGGGCAAGGGTATCAAGTATGCTGATGAGACGATTCGTCGTAAGGTCGGCAAGGCCGGTAAGAAATAAGTAAAGGAGTGAAGCACAATGATTACGAAGAAATCCAGGACGGAAGTCCGTGTCAAGAAGCACAGAAGAATACGCAACACTCTTTCCGGAACCGCCGCAAGACCGCGTCTGGCCGTATTCAGGAGCAATAATCATATGTATGCGCAGGTGATTGACGATGAGGCGGGCAAGACCCTTGTCTCCGCATCGACGCTTGACGCAGATGTCAAGGCTGACCTCGAGAAGACGAACAATGTAGAAGCAGCTGCAAAGCTTGGAACCGTAATTGCCAAGAGGGCAATCGACGCTGGTGTCAAGGAAGTCATCTTTGACAGAGGAGGCTTCATCTATGCAGGTAAGGTAGCGGCATTGGCTGATGCTGCAAGAGAAGCTGGTCTGGAATTCTAAGAGGAGATAACACATGAAGCGTACGATTATTGACCCCAGTCAGATGGAGTTGAACGAGAACGTAGTTGCGATCAAGCGTGTCACCAAGGTTGTTAAGGGTGGACGTAACATGCGCTTCGCAGCTCTGGTGGTTGTCGGAGACGGCAACGGCCATGTTGGCGCAGGTCTTGGCAAGGCGACTGAAATTCCCGACGCCATCCGCAAGGGCAAAGAGGATGCAACCAAGAACCTCATTGAAGTAAAGCTGGATGAGAACAAGTCCATTACCCATGATATTACGGGTAAGCACACCGGTGCTTCCGTCCTGCTCAAGAAGGCTCCCGACGGAACCGGTATCATCGCAGGCGGCCCCGCGCGTGCGGTCTGTGAGCTTGCGGGAATCGCGAACATCCGTACCAAGTCCCTGGGTTCATCCAACAAGCAGAATGTAGTCCTGGCAACGATCAATGCACTGAGCCAGCTGAAGAGTCCCGAAGAGGTCGCTAAGCTCCGCGGCAAGTCCGTTGAAGAGATTGTCGGTTAAGGAGGGATAGGAAGATGGCGAATATGTTAAAGGTTACACTTGTAAAGTCCCCCATCGGCAGTGTTCCCAAGAACAGAAAGACGGTTGAGGCACTTGGACTTCACAAGATGCATCAGACAGTTGAGCTCCCTGACAATGCGGCCGTTCGCGGCATGGTTCGTCACGTAGCCCATCTGGTCAAGGTAGAGGAAGCATAATAGGAGGTGGCAGAAATGGATTTATCCACTTTAAGACCTGCGGAGGGCGCAACCTTCAGTGATGCGGGCAGAAGAGGCCGCGGACACGGTTCAGGCAACGGCAAGACGGCAGGTAAGGGCCATAAGGGACAGAAGGCCAGAAGCGGCGCCCCGAGACCCGGCTTTGAGGGCGGCCAGATGCCCATTTTCAGAAGACTTCCCAAGAGAGGCTTCAAGAACCGCAACAGCAAGCAGATCGTAGCGATTAACGTATCTGCCCTTGAGGTGTTTGATAACGACGCTGTCGTAACCGTAGCAAGCCTCAAGGAAGCCGGAATCATCAAGAAGGAGCTTGACGGAGTCAAGATTCTCGGTACCGGCGATCTGACCAAGAAGCTCGAGGTCCGGGTGAATGCGTTCTCCGCATCCGCCAAGGAGAAGATCGAGGCACTTGGCGGTAAGGCAGAGGTGATCTGATATGTTGAAGACACTCCACAACGCGTTTAAAATCAAGGATATTCGCAGGCGGATCTGGTTCACTCTGATGATCCTGGTGGTTGTCAGGATGGGCTCCATGATTCATCTGCCCGGCGTTAAGGGAGATGTATTCAATAATTTGTTCTCTTCTACGGGGGGAGCATCTGATTTCCTGGATGCAATCACGGGCGGATCGCTCAGTCAGATGTCGATCTTCGCCTTAAACATCACGCCGTATATCACATCATCCATCATTATGCAGCTTCTGACCATTGCCTTCCCGGCTTTGGAGGAGATGCAGAGGGATGGAGAACAGGGCCGGAAGAAAATGACCCGCATTACGCGCTACCTGACCGTTGGCCTGGCCCTGGGAGAGTCTCTGGCCATGGCGATCGGATTTGGCCGGGGCGGTTATCTGGTCCAGTACAATGCCCTGTATGTGTTTGAAGTCGTTGCCGCTCTGACGGCCGGCTCAACGATCCTCATGTGGCTGGGAGAGCGAATCACGGATCGGGGCGTCGGCAATGGAATCTCCATTGTCCTCGTCATCAATATCATCTCCCGGATTCCGACGGATCTCCAGAAACTCTTCAAGCAGTTCATCAGCGGAAAGGCAATGGCCAATGCGGTCTTCGCCGGCCTGCTCATTGTCCTGATTATCCTGGCAGTCGTTGTCATGACAGTATATCTGCAGGATGCAGAGCGGAAGATTCCGGTTCAGTATTCCAGAAAGATCGCCGGACGGAGAAGCGTGGGCGGGACGACCAGCCACATCCCGCTCAAGGTAAACACGGGCGGTGTCATTCCCGTCATCTTCGCCCAGTCTCTGATGCAGACGCCGGTCATCCTCGCTGCCCTCTTTGGCAAGGGAAACGGCAACGGCATCGGGTCCAAGATCTTAAAGCTCCTGTCCCAGTCCCACTGGTTCAACACGAGTGAGTGGATCTACACCATCGGCGCGGCGATTTACGTTGTCCTGATCATCGCTTTTGCGTATTTCTATACGACGATCACCTTCAATCCGCTGGAGATCGCGGACAACATCAAGAAGCAGGGCGGCTTCATTCCGGGTATTCGTCCCGGCAAGCCGACCAGTGACTATCTCAGCAGAATTCTTCGCTCGATCATTCTGATCGGCGCGATCGGCCTGACCATTGTCACTATGCTTCCGATTATTTTCAACGGACTGTTCAACGCCAATGTATCATTCGGCGGTACGTCTTTGATTATTATTGTCGGCGTTGTCATCGAGACCCTCAAGCAGGTCGAATCACAGATGATGGTTCGCAACTACAAGGGTTTCCTGAACAACTGATGTCCGGATGGAGATATGGTCGCAAGATCGTATCTCCATGCTTTTTATTCACAGCAGTCGATTGCCGGCAGTCTGTGCCTGCTCGATTGCGGGAAATGGGAGAATATATCGATGAAGATCATTATGCTGGGGGCACCCGGCGCGGGCAAGGGAACGCAGGCCAAGCAGATCGCTTCGGCCTATGGAATTCCGCATATCTCTACGGGAGATATCTTCCGCGCCAACATCAAGAATAAGACCGCTCTGGGCCAAAAAGCCAAGGCCTACATGGACGCCGGAAACCTGGTCCCGGATGAGCTGACCTGCGATCTGGTGATGGATCGGATCCGGCAGGAGGACTGCAAGAAGGGATTTATCCTGGACGGGTTCCCAAGGACCATTCCCCAGGCGCAGGCCCTAAGACAGGCTCTGGTCGACGGGGGAGAACACATGGACTTCGCGATCAATGTCGATGTCCCGGATGAGAATATCGTAAGGCGCATGTCCGGAAGACGGGTCTGCCCCGCTTGCGGCGCAAGCTATCATCTGGTCTCACTGCCGCCCAAGCAGACGGGGATCTGCGATGACTGCGGTTCGGAGCTGATCCAGAGAGCGGATGACAGCGAGGAGACCGTGGCCAACCGCCTCCGGGTCTATCACGAACAGACCCAGCCCCTGATCGACTTCTATGAGGAAGAGGGGATTCTCAAGACCGTGGACGGAACGCGGCCCATGGAAGAGGTTTTTGCGCAGATCAAGGCGATTCTCGGCGACGAATTGGAGGTATAGAATGTCGAAAGCAGATGTGATTGAGGTTGAGGGCAAGATCTTAGAGAAGCTTCCCAACGCCATGTTTTCTGTGGAGCTGGAGAACGGGCATCAGATCCTGGCCCATATCAGCGGAAAGCTCAGGATGAACTATATCCGAATCCTCCCCGGCGATAGGGTGACGGTCGAGATGTCACCCTATGACCTGACCAAGGGCAGAATCATCTGGAGAGACAAGTGATCGGAAGAATCGCATAGGACGAAGCGAACGAAGACCCGAGATAAGAAGACCTAAGAAAAAAGGACTCAAGAAAAGACCTTGCACTTCCTCTTTGAGAGGAGGGGCAAGGTCTTCTTTGTCTTGACGCGCCCGGCGGCAGGGAAAGCACCGTGGCGTCTGCGATCCCATAGGGCCTTAGAGCCCGCGGGCGGACTTGACCTCAGAGCCCGCAGGCGGACTTGAGGAAGGCGGCGTAGGCTTTCTGGCCGTCTGGCTTCAGATGAATCCCATCGGAGTAGAACCAGTCGGTATGGCCCTTGGCATAGGAGGCCCAGTCGACCAGGCTGACATTGGCATTGGCCTCTGCCAGGGCTTTGATGGTGGCATTGCACTGGCCTGTCCAGGGAGCGCTCGGAGCGTAGACATTGACCCAGTAGATCTTGCGGTCGGAGCCAAGCCGGTCGATGAGCTCCTGACCGACATTCTGGCGGAAGGATCCGTTGGTGCCCAGGTGGAGGATGACGGTATCGCCCAGGAGGTTTTTCTCTTGGAGGGAGCGGACGACTTCGTCGGCGGCCCGGACCTGGCGGGAGATCTTCCCGTCGATGTAGATGCCCGGGATCTGGGCGGCAAGGGCGCCGGAGGCATCCAGCATGACGGAGTCGCCGATGGCGGTCACAGATCCGGCCTTGGATTGGGAATCCGAGGAGGGGTGATTGGATTCGGATGACTGGCCTTTGGAGGCCCCTTTTTGGGCGTTGGCATTTCTCTGTGCCTGCAGCGCCTCCTGCTTCTTCAGATTCTCCTCCAGCTGCTTTTGGTCTGCCTCAAGAGCGGCAATGGCCCGGCTGCTAAGCCGCCACTGATAGGCGCCGACGAGGATGCAGAGGGCAAGAAGGGCGAGAAGGACAGCCCTTCCGGCCATCCGCCGGGGCCTCTCCCCCGCAAAGAGCTTGAGGAACTTCTGCTCCAAGAGATAGAGTAGGGCGGAGAGGAGGCCGATGACGCAGAGACTGAGCAAAGGCCAGAGAGGGCTGTGAGAGTCCTTGCTGCAGTGGTTGACAAAGAAGAGGACCGGATACATGACCAGGTAGATCAGGTAGCTGGCCCGACCGATGGCCGAAAGGGGAGGAAGTTCGAGAAGGCGTCCCAGGGAGGAGGGCATCCAGACCACCATGAGCATGAGGACGGCAAAGAGGATACTTGCCAGCTGCATGAGGCCGCGGTAGTTGGCGGCAGAGGACCCGTCCAGGGTCAGGCAGAGGCAGAGGAGGCCCAGGAAGGAGAGGGACGAGACCACATATCCGGCCGCGGGATAGACCTTCAGGAAGGCGCGGGGCTTCCGAACGGGGAGGAAGGCCGCGGCCATCCCCAGGAAGAAGGAGAAGGCGCGGGTATCGGTCCCGTAATAGATGCGGGAGGGGTCCCGGTCGGGCCGGTAGAGGAGGCCGGCCTCCAGCATAGAGAGGATGGCCAGAAGAAGCAGGGACCAGAAACAGACCCTGCGCAGGCCGAAGCGCTTGATGCGGGAACGGATGCGGCCCAGCAGGACCAGGAGGAGGGGCCAGAGGAGATAGTACTGGATGGTCAGGCCCAGGAACCACAGATGGGTGAAGGGGGAGCTGTTAGCCAGGCGGGCGAAGTAGCTGGAGTTCTGGGAGATCTGCCACCAGTTATTGATGCCGAGGAGGATGCTACCGATCTCTGGCAGGATCCGCTTCGGATAAGAGGGGTAGAGGAGGATCAGGGCCAGGCATGACAAGAGGATGACCGCAAGGAGGGAGGGATAGAGGCGGAGGACCTTCTTCTTATAATAAGTGCGGAAATCAAAGGCCTCTCCCCGGACGGCGCCCGGGTTCCTGACCAGGCTCAGGTAGCCCATGAGGGTGAAGAAGAGGGTGACGCCGAGGTAGCCGCCGGGAACCGACTGCGGAAGAAGGTGATAGAGGACAATGCCCGTGATTGCCAGGGCACGGAGCCCGTCCAGGCCCAGAATACGTCCGCGAGCTGTCGTTTGCATGATGATATCTCCTGAAGAAACAATGATGAGATGATGAATTCTATCCGGTACTGATTCTATAGTATAGCACGGATACTAGATCTTGTAGAGAGGAGGGCGGGATCGGGTTCTGATCCCCCATATGCCCCAAAGGCCTATTTTACGCGGTTTCTCGTTGACATACGGGGGGCGGGATGGTATCATAGCCCTTAGGCGCTTTTGGAAAGAAGGCTCTAAGTGCGCCCTTTTTCAGGGAAAATCAGCAACTAACCCATGCCTTAAAAAGCCCTGAATCGGCGTAAAACCAACGAGAGGAGGAAGAATCTGTGAAGGTAAGATCGTCTGTCAAGCCGATTTGCGAGAAGTGCAAAGTCATTAAGAGAAAGGGTCGGATCAGAATCATCTGCGAGAACCCTAAGCACAACCAGAGACAGGGATAATCGAAGATTCCCTACATTTTTAAGTGCGGCTGCAGCCGACCGGTGATAGAACGGACCGGCTGATCAAGAGTTCCGGGCATACCATACCGAGTGTCCGGGAGAATATCGCGAGAGCGAAATGCAGGACCTGTGACATACACACATTTCAGGCCGGGCGACCGGAGCTGTATGGAGCAGAGACTGCTTATACTGATAACGGATACGGATGTATCCAGTTTTTTATGGAGGTTCAATACACATGGCTCGTATCGCAGGTGTAGATTTACCAAGAGAAAAGCGAATTGAAGCTGGTTTAACTTACATTTACGGAATCGGCAGAGCTAGCTCAGGCGCAGTGCTTGCGTCCGCAAATGTGGATCCGGATACTCGCGTCAAGGATCTGACCGATGAGGAAGTTAAGAGAATCAGCAACGCGATTGAGGAGACTCTCACAGTCGAGGGTGATCTCAGAAGGCAGACCGCTCTTGATATCAAGAGACTGCAGGAGATCGGCTGCTATCGGGGCAAGCGCCATCGTCAGGGCCTGCCCGTCCGCGGTCAGAAGACCAAGACCAACGCCAGAACCCGCAAGGGCCCCAAGAAGACCGTTGCTAACAAGAAGAAGTAATCGCATAACGAGAAAGTAGGTTAGTTAGACATTATGGCTAAAGTGACAAGAAAAGTTACGAAGAAGCGCGTAAAGAAAAACGTTGAACACGGACAGGCACATATCCAGGCATCTTTCAATAACACCATTGTTACTCTGACGGATGCGCAAGGGAATGCTCTCTCATGGGCCAGTGCCGGCGGTCTCGGATTCAGAGGTTCAAGGAAATCTACTCCCTATGCTGCACAGATGGCGGCTGAGACTGCCACCAAGGCGGCTCTCCCCCATGGCTTAAAGACAGTGGATGTCTTTGTCAAGGGACCCGGATCAGGCCGCGAGGCTGCAATCCGCGCACTTGCTGCCGCCGGATTGACCGTACAGAGCATCAAGGATGTGACTCCCGTTCCCCATAACGGCTGCCGTCCCCCCAAGCGTAGAAGAGTTTAATTAGGAGGTTCATCGAAGATGGCTATTGATAAAACACCAGTCCTTAAGAGATGCAGGTCCCTTGGTTTGGACCCGGTATTCTTAGGCGTAGACAAGAAGTCCAAGAGGCAGCCCCGCAACTCTCGCCGCAAGGTCTCTGAGTACGGGAAGCAGCTGAAGGAGAAGCAGAAGGCCAAGTTCATCTACGGCGTTCTGGAGAAGCCCTTCCGCAATTATTATAAGCTGGCCGATGTCAAGAAGGGGCAGACCGGTGAGAACCTGATGATCATTCTCGAGTCCCGCCTGGATAATGTCGTATTCCGCCTCGGATGGGCCCGCACCCGCCGCGAGGCAAGACAGATCGTCGATCACAAGTTTGTTGCCGTCAACGGCAAGAAGGTCAACATTCCCTCTTACCTGGTCAAGGCCGGCGATATTGTCGAGATCGTAGAGAAGAAGAAGACCATCCAGCGCATGAAGGATATCGTCGAGGTTACCGGCGGCCGCCTTGTTCCCGATTGGATCGAGGATGACAAGGAGAACTTCAAGGCTAGCATCAAGGAGCTTCCGACCAGAGATCAGATCGATGTTCCAGTCGATGAGATGCAGATCGTCGAGTTGTATTCTAAGTAATTAGATGCTGTAGCAAGACCTTGCACAATCGATAGGGAGGGCATGTAAATGCTGGATTTCAAAAAACCAAACATTGAGATCGCCGAGATTTCTGATGATAAGAAGTATGGCAAGTTCGTCGTAGAACCCCTGGAGAGAGGTTACGGAATCACCCTTGGCAATTCTCTGCGCAGAATTATGCTCAGTTCTATGCCCGGCGTTGCGGTAACGCAGATCAAGATTGAGGGCGTTCTGCACGAATTTAGCTCGATCCCTGGAGTGAAGGAAGATGTCACTGAGATTATCCTGAACATCAAGCAGCTGGCCATCAGAAGCAACAGCCAGACGGATGAGGCCAAGGTCGCATACATCGAGTATGAGGGCGAGGGAACCGTCACCGCGGCGGATATTCAGGTGGATTCCGATATTGAAATCGTGAATCCGGATCTGGTGATCGCACATTTGAACGGCGGCTCTGACTGCAAGCTCTACATGGAACTGACCATCAACAAGGGAAGGGGCTATGTCTCTTCTGACAAGAACAAGACAGAGGATACCCCCATCGGCGTGATCGCTGTCGATTCTATCTACACCCCTGTAGAGCGCGTCAACATGAAGGTCGAGAATACGCGTGTCGGCCAGGTGACAGATTATGACAAGCTGACCCTGGAAGTCTGGACCAACGGAACCATAGGCCCGGATGAGGCGGCAAGCCTTGCCGCCAAGGTGCTCTCCGAGCACTTGAACCTCTTTATCGATCTCTCCGAGAGCACGAAGAATACAGAGGTTATGGTAGAGAAGCCGTCCGCAGATACGGCGAGCATGAAGATGATGAACATTGATGAGCTCGAATTATCTGTCCGCTCTTACAACTGCCTGAAGAGGGCCGGGATCAACACCGTCGAGGAGCTTGTCAACAAGACTCCCGAGGATATGATGAAGGTCCGCAATCTGGGACGCAAGTCTCTGGAGGAGGTTCTCCAGAAGCTGCAGGAGATGGGTCTCTCTCTCAGACAGACTGAGGAGTTGTAAGATCGCAGGAGGCGGACGGATTGTTCGCCTCGTGAGAATGGGGATAAGTCCAAAGGGCGCCCGATTCTCAGAATCCCGAAGTGGCATAAGGTGTTCGATACGGTATGTCGTGCACCGATCAGCAGATGGGCGATGGGCCATAAGTCCAAAGAAGCAGGCCTGCCGCCCCCACCGGTCAGGAGGTATATTTCATGGCTAAGTATCGTAAATTAAGCAGAACTTCATCACAGCGCAAGGCCCTCCTTCGCAACCAGGTCACCAACCTGCTCTACAAGGGCCGTATCGTGACCACCGAGGCCAAGGCTAAGGAGGCCGCCAAGATTGCCGAGGGCCTGATCGCTCTGGCAGTTAAGGAGAAGGACAACTTTGACGAGGTCACTGTCCAGGCTAAGGTGCCCGTCAAGGACGTGAACGGCAAGCGCAAGAAGGAAGTGGTAGACGGCAAGAAGGTTACGGTCTATGAGACCGTCGAGAAGACCATCAAGAAGGACCAGGCCAGCCGTCTTCACGCAAGACGCCAGATGCTCAAGGTGCTCTACCCCATCACGGAGGTGGGCGCCAAGAAGCGCGAGACCAAGAAGGTAGACCTTGTGGCCAAGCTCTTCGATGAGATCGGCCCCAAGTATGCAGGTCGCAACGGCGGCTTCACCAGAATCATCAAGATCGGTCAGCGCAAGGGCGACGGCGCAATGGAAGTTGTTCTGGAGTTGGTTTAAGCCTATTCTTTCCAAAGCAAGATCGTGAATAAAATCCCCCCTCGGTTTGAAATGCCGAGGGGGATTTTTGTGATTGCTTTTGCGGTGATTGGCGCCGGAGGGATCTGCCTCATGGGAGTCCTAGTCATAGAGCTTGACTAAGGTGACTCCCGCATCGCCCTGTCCGAAGCCGGCCAGATCGTAGGACTTGACATGGGGATTGGCGTTCAGATAGTCGTGGACACGCCTCCTAAGAACCCCCGTTCCCTTGCCGTGGACGATGCGGATCTCCTTCAGGTGGGAGAGGGCGGCGTCATCCATGTATTTATCCAGGGCGGCAATGGCCTCATCTCCGCTCATGCCGAGGAGCTTGATCTCGGGAGAGATATAGGCGGACTTATTGAAGGAGGCGGAGTGGGAGGGATCGGAGGGGGGAGTCCCCCGTCTTCCGGTTCCGGGAATTTGCCGGCCGTTGAAGCTGGTGGATTCCTGGTCCCGGACCAGGGCGAGATCACTCAGATTGACCCGGCTTCGGATGATTCCCATCTGGACCTGCAGCCGGCCCGTCTTGTCGGGGAGGGAGTGGACCGTGGCGAGAACGCCCATGGAGAGGACCTTGACCTTGTCTCCGATATGAAGGTCTCCGGGCTTTAGCGGCCGGGTCCCGGCGGGGTTTTGGTCAGGATCAGAAGGCGCTCCGGACTGATTTCGCCGGTCCTTGAGCTTCTCGCCCAGAGCCCTCCGCTTGGCTTCCATTTGTGCCATATCCGCGCCGCTGTCCTTGCCGTACTTGCGGAAGTCGCGGATGGTCCGGTCCGCTGTATCCTTGGCCTCCTTGAGGATTCGGGCGGCTTCCTGATTGGCGGACTGAAGGATCTTGTCCCTGGAAGCGTTGAGCCGGGCCAGGCGCTGGTCGAGCTGGGCCCGGGTCTTGTCGATGGAGGCTCTTGCGGTCTCAGCTTCCAACTGGGCGCGCTCAATCGACAGGCGGCGGCGCTCAAGATCCGCCAGCAGGTCCTCGAAGGAGACGCTCTCCGCGTCGACCCGGCCCCGGGCGTCTTGGATGATCTCTTCGGACAGGCCCAGCTTGGAGGAAATGGCGAAGGCATTGGACTTGCCTGGGACGCCGATTAAGAGGCGATAGGTGGGGGAGAGGGTCTCCAGGGAGAATTCACAGGAGGCGTTCTCCACGCCTTCGGTCGACAGGGCGTAGACCTTGAGCTCGGAGTAATGGGTGGTCGCCATGACCCGGACCCGCCTGCGGTGCAGGCGTTCCAGGATGGCCGTGGCCAGAGCCGCCCCTTCAGCCGGATCTGTGCCGGCGCAGAGTTCATCAAAGAGGACCAGGGCATCGCGTCCATTGGCAAGGACTGCGTCCACACCATCCAAAATGCGGACGATATTGGTCATATGGGAGGAGAAGGTGGACAGGGACTGCTCAATGCTCTGCTCATCCCCGATGTCGGCGTAGACATTGTCGAAGACGGCCAGGCAGCTGTGGTCCCTTGCGGGGATGTGGAGGCCTGCCTGCCCCATCAGAGTCAGCAGGCCGCAGGTCTTGAGGGAGACGGTCTTCCCTCCCGTGTTGGGGCCGGTTACGATCAAGAGGTCGTAATCCCGGCCCAGTGCGATGTCGACGGGGACAACCCGGTCTTGATCCAGGAGGGGGTGACGGGCCGCCTTTAAGTGAATGATTCCCTCCTCATTGAAGCCCGGCTGACTTGCGGCCATATCGACGGCCAGCTGGCCCTTGGCGAAGATGAAGTCCAGTCGGGTCAGGTGGTCGAAGTTGCTTTCAATGGTCTCGATCTTCTCCAGGACCAGGTCTGAGAGCGCGCGGAGGATCAGGGTGATTTCCTCCTCCTCCTTCCGCTCCAATTCCCGGAGGTCATTGTTGAGGTTGACAACCGACATGGGTTCTATGAAGAGGGTGGCGCCGGAGGAAGAGGCGTCGTGGACCATGCCGGGCACGTAGTTCTTGTACTCTGCCCGGACCGGCAGACAGTAGCGCCCATCCCGCATGGTGATGACCCCATCCTGGAGATAGTCTCTGGAAGAAGAGGAGAGCATGCGGTTGAGCTGGCTTCGGATCCGGTCATTGACTAAGGCCATGGACCGGCGGACCTGTCGCAGGCCGGAGGAGGCGTCGTCAGAGAAGCTGTCCTCGGAGAGGATGCAGCGCTGAATCTCCCGGGTCAGGTCCGGGAGGGGGTCGAGGGCCGCAAAATCGGTCGTCAGGCTGTCGTCAGGCCGGCTGTCCCTCTTCTTCTCCCCATAGACGGCCGCTCTCTTGGTGGCAGTCAAAAGGGAGGCAATTCCCAGGAGTTCATGGGCATTGGCAAGACCGCCGATGGCAAGCCGCTTGCCGAGTAGGGTGGGATCTGAGCTGTTGCCGAAGGAGAAGGAACCATTTGCCAGAATCCTTCCCAGGGCATCTGCTGTCTGCCGCTGGGCAAAACGGATCTCAGACAGTTGGGTCATGGGCCTGAGCCGGCGGCAGAGATCCTTGCCCCGGTCAGAGCCGGCGCGGGCCTCCAGCAGAGTCAGGATTTTATCGTATTCCAGTGTTTTGTAGACTTTCTTATTCATAAGGGGATTATACGATATATGGGGGATTCTCTGCTATAATAGTGTAATCAATATGGTCTGCGCTAAGGGCGCTTAGAATGGAGTGGGAATGAAGTACATCAAGGAGTTGGTCGAGGGGGATCGCGTCAACGAGATCTATCTCTGCCGCAAGAAGACGCAGGCGACGGCCAAGAACGGCAAGCCCTATGAGTCTCTCACACTCCAGGACAAGACAGGCAGCCTTGACGGCAAGATCTGGGATCCGGGCTCTCTTGGAATCGAGGAATACGAGGAGCAGGATTATATTCAGGTGATGGGTGAAGTCACCCTCTTCAACGGCAACCGCCAGCTCAACATCAAGCGGCTGCGGGTTGCCAGAGAGGATGAGTATAAGCCGGCAGACTACCTCCCCTGCTCGGAGCGGGATCCGGATGAGATGTACAGGGAACTTCTGGACCTGATCGCCTCCGTCAAGATGCCCTATATGCGCAGGCTCCTGGATTCCTTCTTCGTCGAACAGGAGGGCTTCGCGGACAAGTTCAAGTTCCACTCCGCAGCCAAGAGCGTGCACCACGGTTACGTGGGCGGTCTCCTGGAGCACACCCTGAGCGTCGCGCAGATTTGCGACTTCTATGCGGCCCACTACCCCTTCCTGGACCGGAGTCTTCTTCTGACCGCTGCGATCTTCCACGATATCGGCAAGCTCTATGAGCTCTCTCCCTATCCGAAGAACGATTACACGGATGCGGGGCAGCTCCTGGGCCACATCATGATCGGAGCCCAGATCGTGCAGAACCGGATCATGAAGATTCCGGGCTTCCCGGCGACCAAGTCAGCGGAGCTGATCCACTGCATCCTGGCCCATCACGGAGAGCTGACCTACGGTTCGCCCAAGAAGCCGGCCATTGCGGAGGCCCTGGCCCTGTCTTTTGCGGACAATGCGGATGCCAAGCTGGAGACGATGAAGGAAGCCCTGGGAGATCTGGCTCCCGGCAACTTGAAATGGCAGGGCTTCAACCGCCTGCTTGATTCCAATATCCGAAAGACCAGTCCGGAGGAGGAATAAGATTGTGTGCCGGCTATGAAGAAGAATGATGTCTTTCCTCTGACAATTGAAGATATGGCAGTGGGCGGTCAGGGGATCGGCCACGAGGGGGGGATGACCTTCTTCGTCTCCGGAGCGGTCCTTGGAGATCAGGTCCTGGCGAGGGCGACCAAGCTCAAGAAGTCCTATGGATATGCCCGGCTGGAGGAGATCCTTGCGCCGTCTGACTACCGTGTTCCGGAGGCCTGCCCCATCGCACGCCGGTGCGGGGGCTGCCAGCTCCAGGCTCTCTCCTATGACCGGCAGAAGCGATGGAAGGAGGAGCGGGTGAAGGGAGATCTGGTCCGCATCGGGGCCTTTGATCCGGATTATATCGAAGGCATTACGGAGCCGATCCTGGGAATGGAAGATCCCTTCCGCTATCGCAACAAGGCCCAGTTCCCCCTGGGAGAGGACAAGGAGGGGCGGATGATTTCCGGCTTCTACGCGGCGAGGAGCCACCGAATCGTCCCTGTCGCAGACTGCCTGCTGGGAGCCGCCGAGAATCAGGAGATCCTGACGATCATCAAGGACTATATGAGGCGCTGCGGGGTCAAGCCCTATCATGAAGCCGACGGTCTGGGACTGATCCGCCATGTCTTGATCCGCAAGGCCTTTGCGACCGGGCAGATCATGGTCTGCCTGGTGATCAATGGACGCACCCTCCCCCGGCAGCAGGACCTGATCCGCGAGCTCAGAAGAATCGAGGGGATGACCTCGATTTCCTTGAATATCAATTGCAGGAAGACCAATGTCATCATGGGCGATGAGACCTGCTGTATCTGGGGAGAGGACCGGATCCTTGATTATATCGGGGAGGTCTCCTTTGCGATCAGTCCCCGGTCCTTCTACCAGGTCAATCCATACCAGACCAAGCGGCTCTACGAGAAGGCGCTCTCCTATGCGGACCTAAAGGGGGACGAGTGCGTCTGGGACCTCTACTGCGGGATCGGGACCATCTCCCTCTTCCTGGCCGGGAAGGCGGGACAGGTCTTCGGGGTGGAGGTTATTCCCGAGGCCATCGAGGATGCCAGGGCCAATGCCAGGCGGAATGGGATCGGGAACGCGCACTTCTTCGTGGGCCGAGCCGAAGAGGTCCTGCCGGACTTCTATGAGGGAAAGATAAAGCTCGACGGGGGCCCTGCCGAACGGGAAGCCCGCCATCCCGATGTGATTGTGGTCGATCCTCCCCGCAAGGGCTGCGATGAGCTCTGCCTTCAGACCATGCTCAAGATGCGGCCGAATCGCATTGTCTATGTCTCCTGTGATCCGGCCACCCTGGCGAGAGATCTGAGGGTTCTGGCAGACGGGGGCTATGCCCTGCGGGGGGTGTGTCCCGTAGACCAGTTTCCGATGACAACGCATGTGGAGACGGTAGTATGGATGTCACGGGCGGAATGGCATCATTCGTCCTGTGAAGAAAAGTTTGATTTGTTGAGATAGAGGTCGATCGTGTTAACGTATCAATTTAAATCAGGAACATCAAAATCTGACCTGATCATGGGATTAGGGCTTCCGGCAATCGTTGGGATGCCGGCTTTGATAACATATCTCTTATTGTTTTACACAAGAGGGAAGGTATTTTCGGAATACAGACTGTCAGGGCTTATTGCGTTTTTGCCGGGATTATTTGTGACTTGTTTTCTTATGAAAAGAATTCGAAATCACCTGGTAAAAGACTATGTAGTTGAACTCGTCGGTTCCAATATTCAAATTTGGGAGAATGGAAGACGCGTTGTATCCGGACCAATTTTGCATTGCAGAATGAATGCCATCCATGACAAGTTGATCAGAATAGATATATCTTCTGATGCTGGTCAAATATCCTTTCGAGCCAGACCAAAAGAATATAGAGCAGTTACCGGATTTTCATCGTTCAATCCCTTTGGAACAAGCAGTTCAAGCGACATGGAAACTTTATTATCACTGGGAATGAAAATACAGAGTGCCCTCTGATGGACTGGCGGTAATCTGCTATGATGGAAAGGAAAGCGTGATTGATAGGACATAAGAGGGTCTGGTGTATGCCGGAATCATAGGGGAAGATCAAATGGCAGCTGGCAGAGCGCTATGGTGCGGGAAATTACCAGCTCAAGCAGTTGGACAGGGAAGGAAACGAGAAGGTTGCTGAGGCAGAGGCAATGGAAGAGGTAGAGGAGACTGTTACAGCCGATGGGATAAACGTAATTATGAATAGGATCAATCAAGAATAATAATATCTTGTACAATTTGCAAAATTTATTTTACGTTATCGCATGGAGTTGAGGAGGAAGTTTTATGATTGGAATAACACAATATTTACAAGAAGTATATGATAATCTGCAAAAATATGTTGATAATGATGTACGCTTATGTAAGTTTAAAAAATTAAATTTTGAGGCAGGCTCACTTCCTGATTATAAAGATATAAATATTCAACAGTTATATTTATTAAGATATGCATTTGCTTATGCGTTTGAATATAGCAGAATGTATCTGGATGTATTAGCTCAGATGGATGATGTTAATAATATTTCGGTAACATCAGTAGGATGTGGTTCGATGATAGATTATTGGTCATTGGTACATGCATTAGAAATGAAGCGTAAAATAGATTGTAGTATAAGATATGTTGGAATAGATAAAATTGACTGGAAATACAAAATTCGTCAAAGAAAAAATGATGAATTACATTATTTAATTGGAAATGCGGCTGATTTTTTCACAAATAATAGTCAATTTATTTCCGATGTGTATTTTTTCCCGAAGTCAATTAGTGAGTTCTCTGATAGTGAACTGAATGTTATGGTAAATAGCTTTTCATCAAAGACGATACAGAAAGATAGATTTTTTGTTTGTATATCACTTAGGGAAGATCAGGGAAGTATGGATAGAGATATACAAAAAACAAAATGCTTAATTGAAGCGATAGGTAAGAATGGGTTTAAAATAAAATGGCCTTATACTCAATATAAAGATTTTGATTGTGATAATGGCATTGTCACATTAGATAATGAGTTTCAGTATCCACCAGATGCATTGGAATTTGTGAAAAATCTAAATATAGAATGTGCGAATTATAAGATTCAAAAAATGAATTGCCAATCTGATTGTCAGAAATATTTAAGGAGATGGCCCATTTTAAAAGTAGGGCATATTAGATATCAGGTAATTATGTTTGAAAGGGTAGATTAGATGATATTAAGTGTAAGTAGAAGAACGGATATTCCTAATTATTATTCTGAATGGTTCTATAATAGAATAAAAGAAGGATTTTTATATGTTCGTAATCCTATGAATGTTCATCAGATAAGTGAAATAAAAATCACTCCAGATGTTGTAGATTGCATAGTGTTTTGGACAAAGAATCCGTTGCCAATGATAAAGAGAATAGACGAGATAAAAGATTATAATTATTATTTTCAATTTACATTAACTGGATACGGAAATGATGTTGAGGCTAATTTGCCAAATAAAAAAACAAAAATGATACCGGTATTTCAAGAGTTATCTGAGAAAATTGGTAAACAAAAAGTGATTTGGAGATACGATCCTATATTTTTTTCTGATAGATATACGAAAGAATATCATTTGAAGGCATTTAAAAGTATTGCAGAGGCTTTAAATGGATATACAGAAAAGTGTGTGATTAGTTTTGCTGATATATATCCTAAAAATAAAAAAAATATGGAAGGCTTGTCAAGTTATGAATTAAATGATAATGAACTGAGAGAATTTGCTAAGGAATTAAGCAAAATAGCAGCGAATAATAATATTAAAATTGGAAGTTGTGCAGAAAAAATAAATTTGGACGATTGTCGTATAGTTCATAATTGTTGCATAGATAGAGAATTGATTGAAAAAATTATTGGATGTAAAATCAATGTTTCCAAAGATAAAAATCAGCGGATAGAATGCGGATGTGTTGAAAGTGTTGAAATAGGTACTTATAATACATGTAAAAATGGATGTGCATATTGTTATGCTAATTATAGTTCAAAAAGCGTAGAAACAAATGCTGCCAAATATGATCCGTTGTCACCAATTCTATGTAGTCAAGTTCAAGAAGATGACAAAATATCGATTAGAAAAGTTGAATCATTAAAACAAGCACAGCTTAGTATTTTTGATATGTGAGTGCAATATTACAGAGTATCTTTGGCTCCATTTTGGCTCTGAAAATTTGGAGTGGCATAAAAACGAGAGCGATTTTTAAAAAATATGGATAATAAATTCATTAAAAATCATAGAAAAACAATCAGTTCAAGCTATCCACACCCGAGTTCGAATAGAGTAACAAATATGCTTCTGCTAAAAAACTGTTGAAAATACAGTGATACAGCGTTTTGTAAGAGCAAAAAACTCTCGAGTGATACTGTTTTGATACGAAAAGCAAGAAAAAATAGGTTCTAAAGGGAGTTGTCGAATTGAGCGAGTTTTACAAGTGATACTTATTGCCCAAAGGGCAATAAGGTAGGAAATAATAGAAAGCCTTCCATCATTCTGGTGGGAGGCTTTTGTGGAAATAGTGGGTGACAAATTAGAATTTGCGGAGGTAACGATGAACAAGATTACTTGTATTTGTTTAGGTGTTCAAGATATGGAAAGGTCAATCAAGTTTTATAGAGATGGTTTAGGATATAAGACTGATTGCAGAGAAAATAATCCGCCGGTATGCTTTTTTGATACTCCGGGAACAAAGTTCGAACTATTTCCTTTGGAACAATTAGCAAAAGATATTGATGAAAATAATCCACCAAAAGGAAATGGATTTTCAGGAATTACATTAGCCTACAATGTTGAACATAAAGAAGATGTAGATACTGTAATTGAATTGGTAAGAAAAGCAGGTGGGAAAATTGTAAAAGAGCCACAGGAAGTTTTCTGGGGTGGATATCATGCGTATTTTTCGGATTTAGATGGATACTACTGGGAAGTTTCATGGGGACCCAATTTTCAATTTGATGAAAATGGATTGCTGAAATTTTGAGGATAAATAGGGAAAGAGTTACCATAACGTAAGGAATATTTAAAATTGAAGGAGGTAATCATAGTGAATGAATTTAATGCATTTGTTCGTGAGATTTTTTCCGCAGCAGGTGATATTGTCATAAAATCCATGATGGGTGGATACCTTATATATTTTAACGGTAAGCTGATAGGTGACATTTGCAATAATGAACTGTTTTTAAAGAGAACGCCGACATCTGACAAACTTCTTGCTGACTCAGAATTGCGTTATCCGTATGAGGGTTCAAAGACACTGATGCATGTATTTGACAGATTTGAGGATACAGATTTGATTACTGAACTACTGGAAGGTATGTATGCAGAACTGCCCGAAAAGAAACCCAAGAAAGCTAAATGAGACAGACCAGCTTCAGTTTGTAGAGACAGAGAAATTAGAATTTGCAGAGATAAACCCTATAATATTTGTACAAGAACTATAGGGAACACATTTTAATTGGCCTCTATGCTGTAGATATAAATGCAAAGGAGGTACAAATTGGATCAATATTTTGGTGAAGTATCAATTTGTTATACGAATTCTCTAGCTATGACACTTGATTCTTATGGATTTGAATATCGGCCAGAGTTTTTAGAAGCAATAATGGTTATGGGAAATGGTGCAAATGTTGCTCATGAGGATGAAAAGCATCCATTAGTTTTTTTCGATAATGGATCACCTGACCGATCTATTAGTAATTGTTTGAGAATTCTTGGATTCGAATATGATGACTACTACCTAGAAGACTCAGGTAGGATTAATTCTGATGTTATTAAAGCGCAGCTAGAGAGATTATTAGCTTTTGGCTCTGTCATTGTCGGACCGCTAGATATGGGATATTTAACTTATAACCCCAATTGCCAGGGCTTGCATGGGGTAGATCATTTTGTGTCAGTTTATGATTTGGCAGATAATGATATCTATCTTCACGATCCGGCAGGCTTTACTTGTTTGAAGGTAAATTTTGCAGAATTTCTGAAAGCTTGGAAAGCTGAAAGTATAGCATATAAAAGAGGCTCATATTCTATGTGGGGGAACTTTAGAAAACTAAGATTTCCAACAGATGAAGAGATTTATCATGAGACTTCTCTTGTTATCAAAAAACGATATGAATTTGGTGAGGAAGGGGTTATCTCAAATTATGCGAAAGTAGTAGCAGAAAATGGACTGAATGATGAGCAGAAAAAGTTGCACCAATATTTTAGTTTTAAACTGGCATCGGTTAGGAACTTGTATTTATGTAAATTCTTAGAAAAATATGATTTGAGACGATCAAAAATAAAAGAGAAATTAGCAATTCTTTTTGGACAAGCTCATATAAACTCTGTTGGAGAAGACTATAAAGAATTAGCTAAAACACTGGAAGAGATTGCAAGATGGGATAATGAATTTAGAGAACTATCCATCAATTATGAAAGGATATAATTATGATCGATATTAAAGAACTGAATTAGGGACTATTGGCTGTTCAAAGAGTAGAATTAAAAAAATAAGCTTTTACAGAGTATGTTCATTAGTTCTTCCGGAAGATGCTATTATTTCAATGAAGGGAGCGTCTGCATGAATCTCATTAAACCTTTCAATGATACAATCGATTATATTGAAAGGGTTTTAAATGATGAAATAGATGAGAAACAAATTGCTTATTTATCGGGTTATTCTTTTGCAATGTTTAGTCGTTTATTCTCAATTTTGACCGATATGACCCTAAGCGAATATATTAGAAATAGAAGATTATCCGAAGCGGCTATATTACTTAGAGAGACAGATAAAAAAATTATTGATATTGCTATGAATTATGGTTATGAGTCACCTGATTCTTTTACAACTGCTTTTAAAAACATTCATGGATATACTCCTTCAGAAGTTAGAAACGGGAAACCCTTCAAACTAGTTTCCCGGGTGCAGTTAGCACTAAGTGTCAGAGGAGGAAGAAGTATGAAAATTACAATTCAAAAGAAAAAGCGTTTATAGTTGCAGGCATAAATGAACAAAGTATCAATTCATCATTATGTCCGAGCGTTTGGGATAAACTATATGGAAAATATAGTCATGATGAATTAGCAAGTCTGGGAGAGGGACAATGTGTAGGTGTTTGTCACGATATAGAAAGTCCAGGCACTATCAATTATATGGCAGGTTATATCGTTAAAGATGCTAATAAAGTAGAAAATATGGGCTTAGATATTCTGGAAGTTGAAGAAGCAGAATATGCCATTGTGGAATTAACAGGAAGTGTTCCGGAGTGTATTCATAATGGGTGGAAATATGCTATGGAAGTATTCTTCCCTGAATATGGTTATGTTCATTCGGGAAGCCCTGATTTTGAATATTACTATGAAGGTGATATAGGTAACAAAGACTATAAAATGGAACTTTGGATTCCAATAACTAAAGCTTAAGAAATCCCGGTGTCTTTTTTGAAAGGCAGATGTTACAAAAACATGACTTACGAATGGGGATTTGGGGAATATTTAAAAATATTCAAACGGGGATTTAAGGTATATTACGCTTTGCATAAACGGGGATTTGAGGTAAAATCATTATGGTGAGGTGGTGTATATGGAGACAACAGTCTTTAAAAGGAAAATATATAATGAAATTCTTGAATGGAAAAACAAT